>WLFX01000076.1 GCA_009703545.1 Actinomycetota bacterium | reverse complement strand
TCTGTCAATCGGGGTCTGACAAACTAGGGGCGTGGCCAACCCGACAATTCCATTCCACGACGCGGTGTCTTATTGGTGGAAACTCGGTCTCACGAGCTTCGGTGGACCGGCTGGCCAAATCTCGATGCTGCACGACGAGGTTGTCGTCAAACGCCGATGGATTTCAGAGAAACGCTTTCTACACGCACTCAATTACTGCATGGTCCTGCCCGGCCCCGAGGCCCAACAGCTCGTCACCTACATCGGGTGGCTCATGCACGGGGTGCGAGGCGGAGTCATCGCGGGCACGCTGTTCGTCCTGCCGTCTCTGGTAATCCTCATCGTCCTGACGTGGTTGTACCTCGCGTTCGGGGAAACGGCGATTGTGATGGGGATTTTTGTGGCGATCAAACCCGTAGTCGTCGCGATCATTGCCCACGCCGTCTTTCGCATCGGGTCGCGATCGCTTCGTCATCCTGCACTCTGGACGATTGCGGGTCTCTCGACAATTGCAATGCTGATCTCGGGCGCCTTGTTCCCCCTCATCCTTGCGGTCGCGGTTGTCATCGGGATTGTCGGTTCGCGCGTCGCGCCCGCTGTCTTTAACGCCCCGGGTGGTCATGCGTCGGCCGCGAACTCCGGTGGGCCCGCCATTATCGATGACACCACGCCAACCCCACCGCATGCTCGAATCACGAGATGGCGTCTGGTTCGGACCGTGGCCGTATCGCTTGCCGCGTGGCTATTACCGGTTGGAGCATTGTGGCTGACTCTCGGTCCGGACAACTCACTTGTCGAGATGGCTCTGTTTTTCTCGGGAGCCGCACTTCTCACGTTCGGAGGTGCCTACGCCGTGCTGCCCTACGTTTTCCACGGTGCAGTGAGCGCGGGCTGGGCAACGCCGACGCAGATGGTCGATGGTCTCGCGCTCGGTGAAACAACACCAGGCCCTCTCATCATGTTCGTGAGCTTTGTTGGCTTCGTGGGCGGCTTCGCTGGAGAATTCCTCGGGGCGGGCACGTCGTGGATTTCGGGAATTCTCGCAGCCGTCGTCGCGACGTGGTTCACCTTCCTGCCGTCATTCTTTTTCATCTTGGCTGGCGGACCCTACGTCGAGGCGACCAGGCATCGCACGGTCTTCGCCGGTCCTCTCACCGCGATCAACGCGGCCGTTGTTGGGGTGGTGCTGAGCCTCGCCTTGGTTTTCGCGCACAATGTCTTTCTCCCCGCAAACCAGTCCGTCGATGTCATCGGAATCATGATTGCGCTTGTGGCAGCGATCGCGCTGTTTCGGTTCCGACGCACCGTTATCGAGGTCATCGCCTGGGGAGCATCGCTCGGACTGATAATGGGGTTGTTCGCCACGTTCGTCGCGTAGCGACAAGTAGGGGTCACTCATAGAAAAGACCCCTAAACTCAGGTAATGAGCGCAACTCTTCTCGTCCCACTGACGTCGAATTACACCGAGCTTCTCGCACGTGTCAAAGAGGCCGGCCTCTTGAAAAAGAACCCGAGCTTCTACGTCATTCGCCTCGCGGTCATCTCTGTACTCGCGGTCGGACTGTGGGTTGCTGGCGGCTTCCTGGGAGCTTCCGAACTTCACGACGGTGTCGTGATCGGCGTCGCATTCCTCATTGCTGGATTACTCGGAGTCCTCGGGGCCCAGTACGGATTCATCGCGCACGAAGCGGCTCACCGACAAATTTTCCGCAACAACAAATGGAACGATTGGGCTGGACTGTTGCTCTCGAACCTGTTCGCTGGGCTGTCCTATGGTTTCTGGATGCGGAAGCACAACAAGCACCATCAAAAACCGAATCAGATTGGCCAGGACCCCGACATCGCGATTCGCGTACTCAGTTTCACCGTCGAATCGCGCGACGAAAAACGAGGAATCGAGCGTTGGATCTCGAATCGCCAGGGTTACCTTTTCCCCGCCCTGTTATTCTTGACCGGTTTTGACCTTCTGCTTGACTCGTTCTCGGCGCTGCGTCGCACCGAACGGCCGATTGGAATTCGTGTTCTCGAGTTCGCGCTGATGGTCGTTCGGCAGACGGCTCCCTACGTCATCATGGGGCTCATGTTCGGGTGGCTGTGGGCTATTGCATTGTGGATGTTCATGATGATGATCTTCGGGTTCTTCATGGGCGCCGCTTTTGCGCCGAACCACAAGGGGATGCCCCTCGTTCCGCGCGACGTCAAGCTTGACTTTTTCGAGCGTCAGGTCCTCACCAGTCGTAACATTCGCGGAAGCTGGCTCAAGGACAACCTGATGGGCGGACTCAACTATCAAGTTGAACACCACCTCTTCCCGTCGATGGCCCGCCCTTACCTTAAGCGCGCGCACGATATCGTCATGGCCTACTGCGCGGACAAAAACATCACCCTGGTCGAGATGAACCTCATGTCGTCGTACAAGGCGATCATCGTCTATTTGAACAAGGTCGGTCTGAGTAACAATGTCGACCCGTTCGTCTGTCCGATGGTTGCGGACATGCGACCCCGCTGGTAATTTTCCGAGCATGACACTGGTTGATCGGGTGACGACTCGATTCACCGAAGTCGTCGGGGCAGAGCCCCTTGGCGTGTGGTCCGCACCCGGCCAGCTCACCATCATCGGGGATCACACCGATTACAACGCGGGATTGTCTCTAGTCATCGCAACCGACCACAGCGTGGTCGTCGCCGTCGGAGTTCGGGATGACGGTCGCGTGCGCGTCGTCTCGCCATTTGGTGATGCGACCACGGTGGAATTGACTCGGTGTGTGCCGGGGTCCGTGAGTGGCTGGGCTGCAGTGCCGCTAGGGGTGTTGTGGGCGTTGGGCGGTTCACGCAGCGGAGCGTCAGGATTGGATATCGTGATTGATTCGGATATCCCCGCCGGCCCGGATTTCGGGATCTCGTCGGCGATCGCCAGTGCCGTCGCGGTTGCGGTGAATGACTTGTGGGAAATCGACCTCGGGCGAATGGAATTGGTTCACGCCTGCCAACGGGCGGAACACGACATGGTGGGCACGCCGACGACGATGGTCGACACGGCGACGGCGATGTTTGGGGAAACGGACTCGGCGGTGCTCGTTGACTGCCAATTGGCCGAGGCCTCAGTGGTTCCCTTTGCCATTGCCGATGCCGGGCTCGCGCTCCTTGTCATCGTGTCGGACGGACATCGTTCGCCTGGCGGGGCGGCCAATCAGGATAGGCGCACGTCGTGTCAACGAGCGGCCGGCTCGCTCGGAGTCGAGACGCTGCGCGACCTCGCCGTCAATGACCTGCAGCGTGTGCGCGAAACTCAGGACGAGGAAACATACCGACGGGTCCGTCACGTGGTCACCGAAAACGCTCGAGTGGTAGCGGTTGCCGAATTGTTGTTGTCCGACGGTCCGCGCGCGATCGGGGACTTTCTTGCTGCCTCGTATCTGTCGATGAGGAACGACTTTGATGTGCACAACTCGCACAGTACCCGTTCGATTCGATCGGCACAGCGGGCCGGCGCTCTGGGTGCCCGGATGACGGGTGGTGGTCTCGGTGGGGTGGTCATCGCCCTCGTGCCAACCGAATTGCTGTCGTTTGTCGAGCGCAAAGTTCGCCAGACCTTCACAGACGAACAGTTGGGCGAACCTGAATTGTTTGTGGTGACACCGTCGCGCGGTGCGCATCGCGTGTACTAGCGCTTGGCGTCGGCGAGAGTTCCTGTTGTGCGCTGGGTCGGATCAAAAATGACGCAATCGACCCCACGATCGCCCTTCGCCCACGACGATTCGGTGGGGTAGTAGTACTGAAAATCCAGCGCCGAGATACCGAAGTCAAGCCCAACAAATGTCTTGAACTCGAGCGCACACTGTTTGCTGCCAAAACTCACCAAATCTTCGACCGAGGGGTACGCGGTGCCGTCGACGGTCAGAGAGGCGAACACTTCAAGGTCATGTTCGGAATCGCACTCCACAACGGGCTCCGTGGAGTTGATCCCGTCTTCCAGGTTCATTTGGTCAAGACAGTCGCCAATCGCCAATTCGACTATCCCTGTCGGAGGGAAGGTCGGAGTGACTGTCGGTGTCACCACAGGACTGGGTCCACCGCCATAGGTATCGACGAGGGTAGAAATCATGGTGCATCCCGTGAGCGACAATGCGGAAACAATCAACACAGAGGCTAGACGAAAGTTCGAGAGCGGGAAGGCGGGCACTACCCAAGACTACCGAAGGGTCGAGAGAACCGCGTCGTGCAAGTGTCCGTTCGTTGCGCACGCGGTGCCGTGCCATGGTCCGTCGAGTCCGTCGATATCGGTGAATCGACCACCGGCCTCCTCGACAATCGGAATAAGCGCCGCCATGTCATAGGGCTGGAGCCCGCATTCAGTCGCGACATCGATTGCACCTTCGGCGACAAGCATGTACGCCCACATGTCACCTATCGCTCGTGCTCGCCACGCAGAGGTCGCGAGTGCGATGGCCTGGTCACCGCGGCGAGCGTCGATCCAACCGGGCAGAGAGTTGTACGAGACCACCGCGTCATCAAGAGACGTGACCGCGCTCACTGACATGCGCTCTTCGTGTTTTCCGGCGCGCTGAGTATAGGCACCCTGGCCCGTCGCACCCCACCAGCGCTGGTTAAGTGCGGGGGCGGACACGACGCCAACGACGGGAACGCCATCGACCGCGAGAGCAATCAGGGTTCCCCAAATCGGCACTCGTCGCAGGAAGTTAGCAGTGCCGTCGATCGGGTCGATGATCCACTGGCGATGGGGACGGTGCTCGCCATCCTGATGGCCGGTGGCACCGAACTCTTCACCCAAGATCGCATCGCCCGGTCGCGCGGCCGCGAGCCCCTCACGAATCGCGTGTTCGACTTCGCGGTCCGCTTCGGTGACGGGAGTTTGATCGGGCTTTGTGGTGACGGTGAAATCCTGGGATTCGTAGCGTCGCATTGACACCAGATCGGCCATGGCGGCAAGCGAACGTGCGAGAGCGAGGTCGTCGTGAATCGTCATGGACATGACTGAAGGTTACGCCACGGAATCGAGCGACTGTATTAATCGCTGAACCGAATCGAGTCGTGCCGCCCCTTCCGAACCGAGTGCGTCGGCGGCAACTGCTTCTACCATCGCGCAGTCGGCGTCAAAGTGGTTGCATCCGCGCGGGCAATCCTCGGCAATCTCAGCCAAATCCGTAAACGCTGCGAGGACGGATTCGGGACGAACGTGTCCCAACCCGAAGGACCGAACTCCAGGGGTGTCGATGAGCCAACCGCCACCGGGGAAACGGAACGATGCGGTCGAGGACGACGTGTGGCGACCTCGACCTGTCACATCGTTGACGACGCCAACCGCACGATGAGCACTGGGAATCAACGCATTAACTAACGTCGATTTCCCGACTCCCGAGTGGCCAACCGCGACCGTGGTGTGGCTAACGAGTAGTTCCATCAATTCCGCGAGCGGGGGGTCGTCCGAACGTGACGTCACGACGGGCACATTGAGGCCGTGAAAATGCGCGAGGAATTCAGTCGGATCCGCGAGGTCGGTCTTTGTCACGCAGAGAATTGGCAAAATTCCGGCATCAAATGCGGCCACCATGTATCGGTCGAC
>WLFX01000075.1 GCA_009703545.1 Actinomycetota bacterium | reverse complement strand
TCGGCGACGCGCAACATTCGGCTCGCGTTCTGAGTCCAAATCCCCGCGCTCAGGCCATACGGCGTGTTGTTCGCCTTGACAATCGCTTCGTCGGGAGTCCGGAAGCTAAGGACCGAGAGCACCGGCCCGAAGATTTCGTCGCGCGCGACCGTGTTGCTGGTGGTGACATTGGTGAAAATGGTCGGTCGGAACCAAAAGCCCTTCGACGGCAGCTCACACTCGAGCGTCCAGCGGTTCGCGCCTTCCGCCTCGCCCGTCGCGGTGATCGCCGTGATGCGCGCGAGTTGTTCCTTCGAGTTGATGGCTCCGATGTCAGTGTTCTTGTCGAGCGGGTCACCGAGTCGAAGGGTCGCGAGGCGACGGGTCAATTTCTCGACGACCTCATCCTGGATGTTCTCTTGCACAAGGAGTCTCGAACCAGCACAACAAACGTGCCCCTGGTTGAAGAAGATTCCAGCGATGATGCCCTCGACTGCCTCGTCGACTGCGGCATCATCAAAGACGATGTTCGCACCCTTGCCGCCGAGTTCGAGGGTGACGCGGGTGTCGGTTCCAGCCAGCGTTCGCGCGATGTTACGACCAACAGCGGTCGAACCCGTGAACGCAATCTTGTTGACGCCCGCGTGTTCGACCAGTGCTTTACCAGCAACCCCGCCGTGCCCCGGGACGATGTTGACGACTCCTGCGGGAAGCCCGGCCTGTTCGCAGATGTCGGCGAACATGAGCGCCGTGAGCGGCGTCGTCTCGGCGGGTTTGAGCACGACCGTGTTTCCAGCGGCAAGTGCGGGCGCTACCTTCCACGCGAGCATGAGTAACGGAAAGTTCCAGGGAATAATCTGTCCGGCGACACCGAGCGCCGACGGGTTCGGTCCGAGTCCCGCGTAGTCGAGCTTGTCCGCCCACCCCGCGTAGTGGAAGAACCACGCGGCGACGAGCGGGATATCGATATCGCGGGTTTCGCGAATCGGCTTTCCGTTGTCGAGAGTCTCGGCGACAGCAAACTCGCGAGCGCGCTCTTGAATGAGTCGCGCGATTCGGAACAGATACTTTCCACGCTCCGCGCCGCTCATGCGCGACCAAACAGAGTCATAGCTCTTTCGGGCAGCGGCTACGGCACGGTCAATGTCCGACGCGTCGGCCAACGAAATCTCGGCGATGGACTTCTCGGTCGCCGGCGAAATAGTCGTCATCGATCCACCACGGCCGTCTGTCCACGTGCCATCGATGTAAAGTCCATAGCTCGACCGAAGATTGAGAATCGCGGTCGATTCTGGCGCCGGCGCATAATCACGGAAAGACATGGGACTCCTAATCCACGGTCACGTAGTCAGGGCCGCTGTAGTGGCCGGTGGTCATCTTCTGGCGTTGCAAAAGAACGTCGTTGAGCAGGCTGGACGCACCGAACCGAAAAAGGTGTGGGTCAATCCACTCTTCGCCCGCAACCTCGGCAACGGCCACGAGGTAACGAATCGCATCTTTCGATTGGCGGATCCCTCCGGCGGGCTTGACACCGATTCGCTCGCCGGTCAAGGTGAACCAATCCCGCACAACCTCGAGCATCAGGACGGTCGTCGGCAGAGTCGCCGCAGGCTGAACCTTGCCGGTCGACGTCTTGATGAAATCTGCCCCAGCCAAGATGGCGAGCCATGACGCGCGTTTGATGTTGTCGTATGTTCGCAGTTCGCCTGTTTCAAAAATCACCTTGAGGTGTGCGCGCGTTCCGTCGGCGCGCCCGCAGGCACGGTGAACCGCGACGATTTCATTAAAAACGGTATCGAGGTCTCCGGAAAGGAACGCCCCACGGTCAATCACCATGTCGATTTCGGTCGCCCCTTGCGAGACGGCGTAGCGCGTGTCGGCCAACTTGATCTCGAGTGTCGAGCGTCCGCTCGGGAACGCGGTGGCGACAGAGGCAACACCGATTCCGGTGACGCCGTCACCCTTGTGAGCACCTAGTGCCGAAACGGCGTGTTGAACCATGTCGGGATACACGCACACCGCGGCGACGCGCGGTGCCGTCGGGTCGGAAGGGTCGGGCAAGATCGCTTTACGCACGAGGGACCGAACCTTGCCCGGTGTGTCAGCGCCCTCGAGTGTCGTGAGGTCAATCAATCGAATGATGGTGTCGAGCGCGGCGCGCTTGGAATCGTTTTTAATCGACCGCGTTGCGAGGCGAGCGGCGCGCTCTTCGAGACCAATTGCATCGACCGCGTCGAGGCCATAGAGGAACGCCCGAAGCGACGCCGAATCAGTGACGCCGTGCGCGCGCGACCGGTCGGTGGTTGTGATTCCGTGGAGTGGGCGAACCTCGGCGGTGTCAGTGCTTTCGACGATTGAAATCGCGACGATTCCCGAGTCACGTGCGAGAGCTAGCAAACGACCAGCTTTCCAACGGGTGATTCCGAGGGTGTCCCCGATCTCGTCTTGAGTCTTGCCGTCGTCGTAATACAAACGAGCCGCCCGAAGCGCCAAATCGTTGTCGGAAATTTCTATCACCCGTTCACCCTACGCGCATATGAGCGGATTGCCAACATTTGCGCACGCGCGTCTACAGATGGAGAGTGCCGTCCGCAATTAGCTCGCGAATATCCGCAAAATCCTTGTGCAGTGCGTCGATGAGCTCGTCGACTGACGCGAATGATTCGATGTCGCGAATCCAGTGAGTAAATCCCACCTCGGCGATTGATCCATAGGCGTCGAAATCGGCGTCTAGCGCGTGCGCCTCTACCTGGTCACGCGTGACGTCGGTAAAGGTCGGGTTCTTACCGACTGAAATTCCGGCAAGGAAGTCTTGTCCGTGAACTCGAAGCAGTCCCGCATAGACGCCGGGCCGCGGGACCATTCCTTCGTTGTTCTCTTCGAGGTTGACCGTTGGGTACCCAAGCACTCGACCGCGCTGATGCCCGTGCACGACAAGACCGCGAACACGATGTGGTCGGCCTAGCAGTTCGGTGGCTAATTCGACGTCTCCGGCGAGGAGCGCGTCTCGAATCGTTGACGACGAGACCTTGATTCCTCCGTCGACGCACACATGGTCGAGTCGGACGACCTCGAGTCCCGTCGAGCGACCGCGTGCGGTCAGTGTCTCAATTGTTCCCGTGCCTTTCGCCCCAAAGCGGAAGTCAGAGCCGACGAGAACGAGGGACGCGGAAACTCCAGCAAGCAATACCTCGTCGATGAACTCGTCCGGTGACATCGCCGCGAATTCCGTCGTGAACGGTAGGACAACGACACGGTCCGCTCCGGCGCTCAGCAGAGCCTCAACTTTTTGGGGAATAGACAGTATCGGCTGTGGCGCACGAGCAGGGTCAAACAATTCGAGTGGATGACGGTCAAACGTGACCACCACTACACGACGACCGTTCGCGCGGGCGCGCAATTGAGAGACGACTTCGCGATGCCCGATGTGAACGCCATCGAACTTACCGATGGTGACCACGGAATCGATGCCGTCGTGGGGCAATGGCCAGTCGGTCATCGCGTTTCCCACGCCCACCAGAGGCCCAGGACAGGCAACAGAACCGGCACGTAACCGTATCCAACGCCGAAGAATGACCATACCGAATTGGCGTGGAATAGCGTTGGGATCAGATAGGTCAGCATTCCAACGCTCAGCACCCCGATGAGTTCCAGAACCATGATGGTGATGGCAAATCTGCGCCATCTTCGAGCGATGGCGAGCACAGCAAAAAAGTAATGTGCCGCCGCGATGGCCGACAGAGTGTAGGCGAATGGCGCGTCCGAAAACTTCGTGACTATCTGAAACGCGCTTCGACCGGTCGCGGCCACCGCGAGAATCAGATACCCGACGATCAAGAGTCGCGAGAGCCCCGCGGTCACTTTTTGTCCTTCTTTTCGGTGTCCCCCGATAGAGCGGCAATGAACGCCTCTTGCGGAACCTCGACACGTCCCACCATCTTCATGCGTTTCTTCCCAGCCTTTTGCTTCTCGAGCAACTTACGTTTACGACTGATGTCACCGCCATAACACTTCGCGAGAACGTCTTTGCGCATCGCACGGATGCTCTCGCGGGCGATAATACGCGCGCCGATGGCCGCCTGAATCGGGACCTCGAATTGTTGGCGTGGAATGAGTTCGCGCAGCCTCGACGTCATCATCACGCCATAGGCATAGGCCTTATCGCGATGCACGATCGCCGAGAACGCATCGACCTGTTCGCCCTGCAAGAGAATGTCAACCTTCACGAGATCGGCTTCTTGTTCGCCGGCCGGTTCGTAATCGAGCGACGCATAACCGGCGGTTCGCGACTTGAGGTTGTCGAAGAAGTCGAAAACAATTTCGCCGAGAGGAATCGTGTATTTGATTTCGACGCGATCTTCGCCGAGGTAGTCCATCCCGATCAATGTTCCCCGCCGGGTTTGGCACAGCTCCATGATTGTTCCGACATAGTCCTTGGGGGCCAACACCGCCGCGCGCACGATGGGTTCGCGGACCGACTTGATTTTTCCGACGGGGTATTCCGACGGGTTGGTGACCTGAATTTCTTTACCGTCGTCGGTAGAGACGTTGTAAATAACGCTGGGGGCAGTGGCAATGAGGTCGAGTCCGAATTCCCGCTCAAGCCGCTCGGTGATGATTTCGAGGTGAAGCAACCCGAGGAACCCGCAACGGAAACCGAACCCAAGCGCGACGGACGTTTCCGGTTCATACACGAGCGACGCGTCGCTCAACTTGAGTTTGTCGAGTGCTTCGCGCAAATCGGGGAACTCGGCGCCGTCGAGCGGGTACAGCCCCGAGTAGACCATCGGTTTTGGGTCGGTGTAGCCCTCCAGTGCGATTGTGGCCGGCTTTGCGAGGTTCGTCACCGTATCGCCAACCTTGGACTGGCGGACGTCTTTCACGCCGGTGATGAGATACCCAACCTCGCCAACACCGAGCCCCTCGGACGGGGTTGGCTCGGGCGACGAGACACCGATTTCCAAAAGTTCGTGTGCGGCACGTGTCGACATCATCTGGATGCGTTCGCGCGGGCTGAGAGATCCGTCCATGACGCGCACATAGGTGACGACACCGCGGTACGAGTCATAGACGGAGTCGAAAATCATCGCGCGCGCAGGTGCGGTGGGATCGCCGACCGGTGCAGGAATCTTCTGAACGACTCGGTCGAGTAGTTCCTCGACGCCAACACCCGTCTTTCCCGAGACACGCATCACGTCATTCGGGTCGCCACCGATGAGGGACGCGAGTTCCTTCGCGTATTTTTCGGGTTCCGCCGAGGGAAGATCAATCTTGTTCAGCACCGGGATGATTTCGAGATCGTTCTCGAGCGCAAGGTACAGGTTCGCGAGAGTCTGGGCTTCAATTCCCTGAGCCGCGTCTACCAAGAGAATCGCCCCTTCGCACGCGGCGAGCGAACGCGACACCTCGTACGAAAAGTCAACGTGTCCGGGGGTATCAATCATGTTGAGCGCGTAATCGACGCCGTCCACGGCCCACGGCATCCGAACAGCCTGGCTCTTGATCGTGATTCCTCGTTCACGCTCGATGTCCATGCGGTCGAGGTACTGGGCGCGCATGTCGCGGTCGCCAACAATCCCCGTGATTCCCAGCATGCGGTCTGCGAGCGTGGATTTTCCATGGTCGATGTGCGCGAT
>WLFX01000074.1 GCA_009703545.1 Actinomycetota bacterium | reverse complement strand
GGCTTCGTGCGTTTCTGACGGCGACGCAAACCGACGAATCGGTCCTACTCGGACATTCGTTCGGGTCTATTGTCGTGACGAATGCTCTGCGTGGCGCGCGGACCGCTCCGATCATCCTGGTCAATCCCATATCTCAGCGTGTGCTGACTGGTCCGAAGCGGATCGCGGCGTCGCTCGCAGCCCTCTGGTACGCAGTCGGTCGGGTCTTGCCCGCCGGACTCGGTACCGCTTGGCTAGGAAACGCCGTCTTCGTTCGAGCGATGAGTGTGATGTTGACGAAATCGCGAAATCCGGCACTACGTCGCTGGATTCATGACCAACACGCTCGGTATTTCTCGATCTACTCGGATCGGGATTCGCTCGTCTCGGCCTTCGCCGTGTCGACGACTGCGACCGTTGCGGACTATGCGGCTCTTATTGACGTGCCTGTTTTGCTCATTGCAGCGGACCAGGATGACATCACGCCTCTCGACGCGCAGCGCGCCATTCAGAAAGAGTTTCCCGATGCTGAGTTGCAAGTGTTGAAGAATGTCGGACACCTCGTACATTACGAAAAGCCCATCGAGACGGCGGCTGTGATCCGCGACTTCCTCGCCAGACACCAGGCTTGAACGCAGAATGCCTCAAAACTAATCCGTGAGCGTGAAGGCAGCAGCAGCCGTCGCGTGAATATGCGTGGTGGGGAAGTAGGGAACCGGAACGTCGCGCTCTGACAAAAGGAGTTCAATTTCGGTGCATCCAGCGATGATCCCTTGCGCGCCCTCTGTAACCATCCGTTGAATGATGTCCTGGTAACGGTCGCGACTCTCTGGGTTGATAACACCCTGAACGAGTTCGCTGTAGATGACGTCGTGGATAGCAGCTCGGTCCCGCTCGTTGGGGATGACGACGTTAATCTGGAACTTGTCGCGGATTCTGCCCGCATAAAATTCTTTCTCCATGGTGTATCTCGTCCCGAGAAGAGCAACCGTGTCGAGTTTTGATTGTCGTATGGCGGATCCTGTCGCATCCGCAATATGAATCAGTGGAATCGACACAGCGCTTTCGATTGCGTCCGAAACGGCATGCATCGTGTTCGTACATAAGACGATGGCGTCCGCACCAGCTAGCTCTAAATCATGTGCCGCGTCGCCCAAGACGACTCCCGCCATCTCCCAATCGTTCTCAGCCTGCATCTTTTCAATATCCGCAAAATTGAAGGATCGGATGATCAGGTCGGCGGAAGCCACTCCGCCCAGTTTGCGGCGCACAAACTGGTTGATTATCCGTTCGTATTCAATTGAGGATTCCCACGACATACCTCCCAAAAGGCCGAGGCGTTTCACGCAGTTACGTCCCGCACACCAACATCGAGCGGCTCGCCACCCGTGATTCGGACAAGTTCCGCGAACGACGTGGGGTAAACGTAATGCGGGTGTCCGCCGGCCGCCCACACAACATCCCAATTCCCGAGTGCCGTGTCGACAATCGTGCGCAACTGCGTGGGATGCCCGACCGGTGCAACTCCGCCAATCGGTTGGCTCGTGTGTTCTCGCACGAAATCCGCATCCGGTCGGTGAATCGAGGTTGCACCGATGTGGGCCGCTACGCGATCAGTATCGACTTTGTGGCCGCCTGACGCGAGGATGAGCAACGGTTGACCGTCCGCGTTGAATACCAGCGAGTTGCACACTTGACCGATCTCAATGTCGAGTTGCTCGGCGGCACGAGCGGCGGTGGGCGAGGATTCGAGCGTCTCAACGATGTCGGTCGCGACGCCGAGAGCCCGCAAGGCGTCGCTAACACGAACCCCATTTGGGTGGGGGTTTTCGATCTTCTTCCAGCCCATTAGCCGCGCTTCTCCAGAGGTTGCTGGTCTTCGAAGTCGGGAAGAGTGATGTCGTCCGTCAATGCGTCGAGCGGGTCGTTGAACTGGACGAGCGTCAGTGCGTCGTCGGAGTGGTGGAACGAATGCACAGATCCGTTCGTGATTCGTTCCCCAAAGAACGCCTGGCCGGTCGTTGATTGCAGAACGGCGCGAATCACACCACCGTGGGCAACAATGATGACGTTTTTGCCCTTATTTTCGGAGGCGAGTGAGTGCAACGCTGCGAGAACACGGACCTTCACCGCATCGCGGGTTTCTCTGCCGGGAACAGGAGTGTCGTCCGGGTAAAACGCCTCGAGCTCGGGCCCCGTCATTCCCTCTGCTTCGCCGTAGTGACGCTCAACGAGACCCGCGATTGGTGTCGGTGCTGGAAGGCCAAGCGCTTCGGCGATGATGCTCGCCGTTTCCATTGCTCGCGACAGCGGGCTCGATGCGATGACGTCCCAGCTACGGCCCTGCATCTTTTCACCTGTCGCCGTGGCCTGCCCCCGACCCGTCGCGTTGAGGGGAATATCGGTTGACCCCTGGATGCGTCCGACGAGGTTCCAGTCGGTTTCACCGTGGCGGACGAGAAAAAAATTTGTCATGGTCTGTCCAGTCTACGAGTGCCAGGGCGGCGATAATGGGTGAATGACCGACAACACACGTCTCACCTTCGTCGACGCCGTTGCCGAAGGGTTCCGCAACTGGCGTTCGACGTCAGGCACCGCAACGCGTCCCGAGTTTTGGTACTGGTTCCTGTTCACAGCACTCGCAAGCATCGTTGCGTCAACCATCGACTCAGTTTTCCTGCCGCCCTCGGCGTTGGTCATTCCCGAGAATCTCGACGCATTCACCGGTGATCAGATTCGCGAAATTCTTGACGTAACGCTCAGCGAAAGCATCTGGACCGTGTCGACGCTTATCACCGTCTCGCTGTTCATCCCGACGTTGACGGTAACGATTCGCCGTTTCCGCGAGGCCGGGTCGGCCGTCGCTTTTGCGTGGGCTGTTCACCTGATTGGGCCGTTGTCCACGGTCGTTTTGTTCTCGCTGGGTTACACGACGGCAGACATGGTGGATGCTGGAATCAGTGACGCGAACGCGGGCAGCGTGCTCGTCATCGCTCTCGCAATGCTGGGACTTGTGGCCGCAAACCTCGCAGCCTTGATTATCTGGATTGTCGTCGCAGCACGACCCGCGAAATCTACAGAGCCGCGATAACGGTGAGGCTTGAATCGATCGATTCGCTCGACGATCCGCGTCTCGAGTTTTTCACTAACCTGACCGATGTTTCTCTGAGGCGTTTATCCGAGCCCTCGACCGGGTTGTACCTAGCCGAGTCGCCGAAGGTCATCGAACGAGCACTTGCCGCAGGTCATCGCCCCATCGCAGTCATCACTCTCGAGAAGTGGATTGCCAAACTCGAACCGTTATTGCGGGATCACGACATCCCGGTGTTTGTTGGCGAAGAATCAGAACTCGAAAAGTTGACGGGATTCTTGCTACACCGAGGGGCAATCGGGGCGATGGAGCGACCGGCCTTGCCGTCGGTTTCGGAGATCCTGACAAACGCGCGCCGCATCGTCATCCTCGAAAACATCATCGACCACACCAACGTTGGGGCCATTTTCCGCAGCGTTGCCGGGTTAGGAGCTGACGCGGTGCTCATCACACCCGAGTGTGCCGACCCGTTCTACCGTCGCAGCGTGCGCGTGTCGATGGGGACGGTGTTGCAGGTCCCGTGGACACGAATCACCTCGTGGCCGGGCGGGCTTCAGGAACTCAAGGACGAGGGATTCGTTGTTGCATCACTCGCGTTGGCGGATGACGCCGTGACTCTCTCCGAACTGACGGCAGAGAACCACGAGAAACTCGCCGTCGTGTTTGGCACCGAAGGGCACGGTCTAACGCCGGCAACGATTGCGGCAAGCGACCGAGTCGTTCGCATCCCCATGTCCCACGGAGTCGATTCGCTCAATGTCGCGGCTGCCGCTGCCGTGACACTCTATGCACTGACCAATACCCCTTAACGCGCGCGCTGCTCTGGAGAATGGAGTGTGGGCAAACAGGATGGTTCCGGTCGGCTCGTCACCGTGGGTGACGTGGACGACTCAGCGACGCCGTTCCTGCACCTCGACATGGATGCATTTTTCGCGTCGGTCGAAGAACTTGACGACCCGTCGATTGTCGGGCAACCCGTCATCGTCGGCGGAACCGCCGGTCGAGGCGTTGTGTCAGCCGCAAACTATGTTGCACGATCATTCGGAGTCAACTCGGCGATGCCGATGTCTCTCGCCCTAAGGCGTTGCCCGAACGCCATCATCCGTCGTCCGCGATTCGATCGTTACTCCGAGATTTCCAAACACGTGTTCGCCATCCTGCACGACGTAACCCCGAAGGTTCAACCGCTGTCGATAGACGAGGCGTTTCTTGATGTTTCCGGTGCTCGAGAGTTGTTGGGTCGCCCTCTCGATATCGCCACGGCAATTCGGGAACGTGTGCGAGTCGAGGTCGGTCTCGCCGCGTCAATCGGCGTGGCGTCGTCGATGTTTGTCGCCAAGGTTGCTGGTTCGCGCGCTAAACCCGACGGTTTGCTCGTCGTTCCAGCCGGTGACACTGTCGATTTCCTTGCACCGCTTCCCGTGACGGCTTTGTGGGGTGTCGGGGCGGTCACAGCGAAACGGTTGTCCAATTTCGGCCTCAACACCATCGCCGACATTCAAAGTTCAGGGATGGCGTCGCTCGTCTCAATCCTCGGAGACCGAATGGCTCGTCATCTACACAATCTGGCGATGGGAATCGACGAGCGCACGATCGAGGATCGCAGCAACGAACGCAGCATCGGGCGGTCGAACACGTTCGGCACCGACCTCGAAAACGTCGCCGACATGCATCGAGAGGTACTTCGGATGGCGACCGACGTCGCCGCCCGAGCCCGCACCCGAACCTTTCTCGCTCACACGGTCACGGTCACGGTTCGCCTTGACGATTGGTCGACGGTGACGCGGTCTCATACCTTCACCGATCCGACACACGCGACCAAACTGGTTGCCGCCGAGGCGGTGCGGTTGTTCGATCGGGTAGAACGGCACGGTCACCCGGTTCGGTTGATTGGGGTGCGACTTGAGAACCTCGTCGGCGAGGGTGATCTGGGTTTGTTGTGGGAAGACGAAGATGACGGCCACGACATCGACGACATCGTGGATGCGGTAGCGGGGCGTTTCGGGTTCGGTACGGTTCAGCCAGCCTCCCTGGTGCGCAAGCGGCGCATCCCGAAACCCGACTAACGGAAGTCTCGGGATTGGTGAGCACCCGCGAATTCAAGCGTTTCTAGCCGGTCGGCGACGATGGACAGTACACCGTCGACGGAACGTTGCA
This sequence comes from Actinomycetota bacterium, assembly GCA_009703545.1. Taxonomy (GTDB): domain Bacteria; phylum Actinomycetota; class Actinomycetes; order Actinomycetales; family Microbacteriaceae; genus MWH-TA3. The sequence goes on along the minus strand of WLFX01000074.1, from coordinate 413 downwards.
GTATGCCGCGCACAATCAGTGCGGCACTCTCGCGTGCGACTGGTCGAAACGCCTTCCATAACCCGCGCGAACACACGATGTTCACGACTCCCGTTTCGTCTTCGAGGTTGAGAAACGTGATGCCCTTTGCAGTGCTGGGACGCTGTCGGTGCGTCACGAGACCGCCGACCTCGATTCGTCGGTCGGCTTCGGCGGTGCGCAGGTCGGTGACGGATAAGACCCCGCGCCGACGGAGGTCGTCCCGCGCGAATTGGACGGGGTGCAGTCCGGGCGAAACACCGGTCGCCCAGCGGTCCTGGATCATGGTGTCGATTTCGCCCATCTCGTCAAAGAACGGCAGTTGAATCGTCGGGGCGATGTCGGGCAGGTATTCGGGTCGGCTCTCGGCCGCGTAGCCCGCTTCCCACAGTGCC
>WLFX01000073.1 GCA_009703545.1 Actinomycetota bacterium | reverse complement strand
GGATCGGTTCATTCGAGTCCTCCTGAGACTGTGTTGATGAATTGCTCTTCCGTGAGTTTCCTCACGATTTCGCTGTTTCAGACTACCAAGAAGACTTCTTTACGCCTGGCAATTCGCCACGGTGTGCCATTTCACGGAATCGAACACGCGAAATACCGAATTTCGAGAGGAAACCTCGGGGACGGCCGTCGATCGCGTCGCGTCCGCGCACGCGAACTGGCGAGGCGTTACGAGGAAGCTTCTGAAGTCCGAGGCGTGCGGCCTCGCGTGACTCGGCAGTTCCGTTGGGGTCAACGAGTGCCTTCTTGAGTTCGAGACGCTTGGTCGCGTAACGAGCGACAATGACCTTGCGCTGCTCGTTACGAGCAATCTTGCTTTTCTTCGCCATGGTTAGCGCTCCTCACGGAATTCAACGTGCTTGCGGACAACCGGGTCATACTTCTTCAAGACGAGACGGTCGGGGTCGTTGCGACGGTTCTTGCGGGTGACATAGGTGTAACCCGTGCCAGCGGTCGAGCGCATCTTGATGATCGGGCGGACGTCTTGAGACTTTTTAGCCATTAGAACTTCACCCCACGAGCAATCAGATCGCGCATGACGGCGTCAATTCCGCGTGCATCAATAGTTTTGATCCCCTTGACCGAGAGGGTCAACGTGACCTTGCGTCCAAGAGTCGGCACGTAATAGGTCTTCTTTTGGATGTTCGGGTCGAACCGACGCTTGGTGCGTCGGTGCGAGTGCGAAATGCTGTGTCCGAAACCAGGAACGGCTCCGGTCACCTGGCACACTGCTGCCATGGTTTTCTCCTTGTAGTTACCGTGAGGGACGAACCTCACCCAAGATCACTTGTCTGCAACCGATTCGGTGAAACAGTCGCGTTGTGCACGCGTGAACGCGCAACCTCTCAAGGGTACGCGATTAATCGACGACACACAAACTCAGGTGGAACAGGTCGCGCATCGCCCATAAATCTCGGCGATATGCGTGGTCATCGTGAATCCGTGTTCGCTCGCATTTCGCACAGCCCATTGTTCGATTTCATCCCCGTCGAGTTCGACGGTCGCCGCACAATCGATGCACACGAGATGGTGATGGTGGGCCGTGCCACACAGTCGATACAGCGATTCGCCATTCCGGTTGACGGAATCAACCGCGCCCTCCTCGGAAAGGCCCTGCAAGGTTCGATAGACGGTTGCCAGCGATGGTGCGCCAGCGCCGAGCATCGCGTGAAGGTCTTGGGCCGATATGAATTCGCGCGAGTCAGTCAGAGCGGCCGTCACCCTGGTTCGTTGTTGTGTGTTTCGTTTCATCGTGGCGTTCTCAATCGTGATCCTTGACACCCGTGATGTGAATGTGATCATCGTGGTGTTCGATTCCATGTTCGGCGTCCAGATCCTTGTGAATCTCGCGTCGGAGTCGAGGCAGCAACCACCGTTTGTACACGACCCCGTAGAGAAATGCCACAAAAAGCCCGTCAAATACAACTTGCCAGATCAATTCCGAGAGAATGTGGGCCGGGTCAAGAGAGATGGACAGAAGTTCGTCCCAAAATGACAGTCCGGCGTCGTGTAAATCTGCAGCAAGCTTATTGATTATCATTCTCATAAACTAGCGTTATTGAGAACGATTGTCAATAATTAGTCCAGCAGCATCGCGGGTTCTTCGATGATGCTCGCGACATCCGCCAAGAAACGGCTTGCGACGTCGCCGTCGACAACCCGATGGTCGAACGATGCACCGATGGTCGTGACGAAACGAGGTTCGATCCGGCCGTCGACAACCCACGGTTTTTGCTTGATCGCCCCCAGAACGACAATGCTGACTTCACCGGGATTGATGATCGGGGTTCCTGTATCGACACCGAACGAGCCGAGGTTCGTGATCGTGATTGTGCCGTTCGACATGTCGTCAATCGTCGTCTTACCGTCGCGGGCCGTCACCGTGAGGTTCTCGAGGCCGAGCGCCAACTGCTTCATGTTGAGCGTGTGCGCCTCTTTGACATTCGGCACGATGAGTCCGCGCGGAGTTGCCGCGGCGATGCCGAGATTGACGTAGTGGTGAACGATGATGTCCTTGTCAGTCCACGACGAATTCACGTTCGGGTTCCGCTGAACCGCCCAGATGACGGCCCGAGCCATCACCAGGAGTGGGGAAATGCGAATTCCCTGGAAGTCCGGCGATGCCTTAAGGCGCTTGACGAAGTCCATCGTTCGCGTCGCGTCAACGTCGACGAAAACCGACACGTGCGGAGCTTCAAACTTTGACTTGACCATCGCGGTCGCAATCGCTTTTCGCACGCCCTTGACGGGAATATATTCCTCGCGCTCACTGGGCCATTCGGGAGTTTCCACGTTGCGGAACACCGTTTTGACCTGGGATTGGCGAACCACGTCGTCGCGGGTCACTTCACCGCGAGCGCCCGTTGCCAAAACCTTCGTGATGTCGACGCCGAGTTCCTTCGCCAGCTTTCGCACGGGAGGCTTCGCCATCACAGAGGTTGCTCCGGCAGGCGGGTACACGACGGGTTCGTCGCCAGAGGTTGCGTGGGGAATCTCTGGCGGGATATTGGGCGATATGCGCGAACCGCGTCGTGATGTCACGTGGCCGGCGCTTCCATAACCGACCAGCACGGCCTCAGCGGCGGGTTCCGTTTTGGTCTTTCCTTTAGCTTTGGTGTCTGGCGCAGCGATTGTAGCCGCTGGTTCGGGAGCGGGGTGAAGAGTCGCTGGAACACCGCTCTCGGAATCAACCTGAATGATCGCAGTGCCGACGGGCACGGTATCCCCCTCACCAGCGAGCAAGGCGACGATGGTGCCCGCAAACGGGCTGGGCAATTCGACGAGCGACTTCGCGGTCTCAATCTCAACCAAGATATCGTTTACCGCTACGACGTCGCCCTTCTTTACGCGCCACTGAACGATTTCGGCCTCGGTCAGACCCTCACCAACGTCCGGGAGCGGAAAATCAACTACGGCCACGGTCAGTACCCTCTCGATCGATCGACGGCGTCGAGAATTCGGTCAACGTCAGGAAGAAATATCCCCTCGAGGTTCGCGGGCGGGAACGGAACATCAAACCCACTGACGCGCAACACCGGGGACTGCAAGAAATAGAAGGCGCGTTCGGCAACGGTGGCTGCGACTTCAGAACCGACGGACGCATTCCCCGACGCTTCCTGCGCCACCACGAGTCGTCCGGTTTTCTCAACCGATGCGATGATGGGGTCGTAATCGACAGGTGACAGCGACCGTAAATCAATGACCTCGAGGCTGATTCCCTCGCCCTTGGCGACCTCAGCCGCATCGAGCAGCATCGCGACCATCGCGCCATGCCCGACTACCGTGACATCTGTTCCGGTTCGGACGACTCGTGACTGGTGCACTGGCGCAGGGGTTCCGTTGATGTCGACGTCCCCCTTCGGCCAATAGCGAGCCTTCGGTTCGAGAAAAATGACCGGGTCGTTCGACTGAATCGCCTGTTGGATCATGTGATAACCGTCGTTAGGCGTCGCCGGAGAGAGTACCCGAAGCCCTGCTGTGTGAGCGAAATAAGCCTCGGGGCTCTCTTGGTGGTGTTCGACAGCGCCGATGTGCCCGCCGTAAGGGATTCGGATGACGATGGGGAAAGACTGGTCACCTTGGTGTCGCGACGTCTGCTTTGCAAGTTGAGACATAATCTGGTCGAACGCCGGGAACACGAAACCGTCGAACTGGATTTCGCAGACCGGGCGGTACCCGCGCATTGCGAGGCCGATCGCCGTTCCGACGATTCCCGACTCTGCGAGAGGCGTGTCCAAAACGCGGTTCTCGCCAAATTCGGTCTTGAGGCCCTCGGTTACGCGGAAGACGCCACCGAGAGTGCCGATGTCTTCACCCATCAGGACAACCTTGTCGTTCTCGCGCATCGCACGTTGAAGGCCGAGATTGATGGCTTTAGCCATCGACAGTGATTCGCTCATCGGGAACCCCCGTAGGACGCTTCGTACTCCGCCAGCCATGCCTTTTGAGCAGCAATGACGGGGTGCTCGTCGGTATAAACATGGTCGAACATTACGTCGGTGGACGGAGGCGTAAGTGCGAGAACACGAGCACGAACATTGGCGGCGAGGTCTTCTCCTTCGGCCTTCACCGCGGCAAAGAACTTGTCGGATTCGCCCTTGGCACGAAGGAACTTTTCGAAACGCGAAATCGGGTCTCGTTCCTTCCACAAATCCTCTTCAGCCTGTTCGCGATACTTGGTCGGGTCGTCGCTGGTCGTGTGCGCGCCGAGGCGGTACGTCTGGGCTTCGATGAAGCGAGGTCCCTTGCCGGCGCGAGCGTCGTCGAGGGCAACCTTGGTAACAGCGTACGAAATGAGAACGTCGTTTCCGTCGATTTGAAGCGACGGGATTCCGAACCCTTCTCCCCGCAGATAGAGCGGGCTGCGAGATTGGCGCGAAACAGGAACTGAAATGGCGTACTGGTTGTTTTGCAAGAAAAAGACGATAGGCGACTGATAAGACTGCGCGAAAACGAGAGCTTCGTTTGAGTCTCCCTCGCTCGATGCGCCGTCACCGAAATAAACAATCGTGGCCTCGTCGACATCGGGCTTTCCAGTTCCCGATTTCCCGTCCAGCACGGTTCCCATCGCGTAGCCGACTGCGTGGAGCGTCTGCGTTGCAAGAACAAGAGTGTACAGACGGAACTTCGAGTCATTAGGGTTCCAACCGCCGTTCGTGACGCCGCGAAGTAACGAGAGGATGGCGACGGGATCGATTCCTCGAATTCGCGCAACCGCGTGTTCGCGGTAGGACGGAAAAATGGTGTCCTGGTTTCGAGTTGCGAACCCGGACCCAACCTGAGCCGCTTCTTGACCGAGGCTGGGAACCCACAATGCAAGTTGACCCTGGCGTTGAAGGTTTCCCGACTCGATATCGAATCGTCTCGTGACCACCATCTCGCGGTAGAAATTCTGAAGTTGCACGTCGCTCAGTTTGTCGACGAGCGCACGATATTCCGCCGTCCGATCGCTTTCGACAAGAGTCCCGTCGATCGACAGCAGTTGAAGAGTTGCCTCGGTATACGGCATGAGACCAGACTAGCCGTAACGGCGTTTGTTGACGATTGTCGGAGGCGGTTTGTGTCGGCTCGCGCGTCAACATTGGTCCTGTTCCTTCGCCAAGGCACGAGATGTCTTTTGTTCTAACTTCCTCACTCCGCCGTAGGCTATTGACATGACTCGACTGCTTTTGGGACTAATCATCAACACCGCCGCTCTGTGGATAGCGGACTCGTTCGTTGTGGGAATTCACCTGATTCCGTTCAGTTCTGGTGAAGCAAATCTCGTTCTCTCGTACGCGGCCGTGGCAGCCGTATTCGGAATCGTCAACGCCGTCATCGGAAATTTCATCCGGATCGTTGCATTCCCTCTGTATCTTCTGACATTGGGGCTTGTCGCGCTTCTCGTCAATGCCAGCCTCTTGATGCTCGTGTCGCAAGCGACGCCCTACATGGGCTTCGGTCTTGTGATCGACGACTTTTCGTGGGGCGTCATCGGTGCACTCGCCATGTCGCTGTGCAACTGGCTGATTGGTATCGCTCTGCGACCATTCATGAGCCCGGTGTCAGTCACCCGTTAACGTCGCCCGAAACCACATCGCAGTTCCCTGACCGTCGATTTGTATACGATTTTCGAGCGTCATTAGTC
>WLFX01000072.1 GCA_009703545.1 Actinomycetota bacterium | reverse complement strand
TCGACGGTCGTTTCCTTCAGTTCGAGCCCCACGCTCGTTAGATGAGGATAAACCTCGCCGATCTGTTTCCCGACGTTCGAATTCGCGGTGACAGTGTCCAACTGAAACTCTGGGTGTCCTTCGATGAGGCGGACGAGCTCACCGCCCGCGTAACCGCTGGCACCGGCGACCGCAACGCGCAGGACCACGGCTACTCCCGAATCGTTGCGTTGTGACGAGACGCGGCGACGACGACACCGGCCAGCTTGGCGTCCGTCGCGTCCTGTTGAGTGAGGGTCCGGTCGGCGGCGCGGAATCGCAGCGCGAAGGTCAAGGATTTCTGGTTCTCGTCAAGGCCGGCTCCACGATAGTCATCGACGAGATGTGCGCTCTCGAGCAGTTCGCCAGCACCGTCGATAATCGCGACTCGAACGTCGGCGGCGGGTACGGACTGGTCAACGACGAGCGACACGTCCTGGGTCGCGGCGGGGAACACCAGTACCGGGGTGGCAACGACATGGTCGGGTGCCGACGCGATGAGGGCATCGAGGTCGAGGTCAAAAGCAGAGACGACTCGGGGAAGGTCGAGCGACAGGGCGATGCTCGGCAGGACTTCACCAGCGAACCCCACCGACACATCCCCCACGAAGACCTCGGCGCATCGTCCGGGGTGGAATGCGTGGTGTGACCCTTGTCGAATCTCGACGTCGACACCAACAGCGGTCGCGACGGCATGAACCGCGTCGATAGCTTCGCCGAGCCCTGAAGGAACGGCGGTTTGGCCGGGCTGCTTGGTCGTCACCGGTCCGACGAATACCGCGGAGACGTGCCACGGCTGTGCCGGGACACTGTCGTACAGCCCGTCGAGAGTTGTGACGTCGGGACGCACGTTTCCGATGGGGATTGACGGTGACCCCGTTGCCCCGACCGGTTGGAACACCGAGCCGAGCTCGTAGATTGCCAATGACGTGAGCCCGCGGGCAACATTGCGCGTGGCGATGTCGAGAATCCCGGGAAGCAGTGAACGGCGCAGTTGCGCGACGCTCGGGTCGAGCGCGTTCGCGAGAGTCATCTCGGGAACGGCCGTTCCGTCAACGGTACCGAACAGCACATTGTGTTCGGAGGTGACGAACGGGTAAGCGAGAACCTCGGTCAATCCAGCCCCGGCGAGCACCTGTGCGACACGGCGTCTCGCGGCCTGTGATCGCGACAGCCCCCTGCCGGGCGGTGCGACGGGGATTGCAGAAGGAATGCGGTCGTAGCCGTGAATTCGTGCGACTTCCTCGGCGAGCCCAGGCGCATCGACCAGGTCGGGTCGCCACGACGGCGGCGTGACGGTCCAGCCGCCTTTCGCCGTGGCGGTCGTGGCACCGATGTCGGTCAGTACAGTTTCGATTTCTGCAACCGAGTACTCGACGCCAATGAGTTTTGCGGTGAAATCCGCGGGCAAATTAATCGCGGGGCGCGGCTCGAACTCGACCAGGTCGGTGCCGAGTGAATCGGCTGTCCCCCCGCCGAGGTCGACGAGCAGGTCGACGACCCGTTGCGCGGCAGCCCGGGAAACCAATGGGTCTACTCCGCGAGCGAAACGCTTGGAAGCCTCGCTCGGCAACTTGTGCCGGCGAGCGGTTCGCGCGATGGTGACCGGGTCGAACGTTGCGGCTTCGATGAGGACGTCAGTCGAGGCGTCATCGATTTCCGTCGTCGCGCCACCCATGACACCAGCCAGCCCGATCGGGCCCGATTCGTCGGTGATGAGAAGGTCTTCCTCGGACAGTGCGCGAACCTGCTCGTCGAGCGTCGTGAGCTTTTCGCCTTTCGACGCACGTCGAACCGTGATGCCGCCCGTCAACTTATTGAGGTCGTAGGTGTGGGTCGGCTGGCCGAGTTCCATCATGACGTAGTTCGAGATGTCGACGGGGAGTGAAATCGATCGGATGCCCATGAGCGCGAGACGTTTGATCATCCACGGCGGAGTGCGGCGCGAGCGGTCGAGGCCGCGCACGACGCGAGTGACGAATCCGGTGCAGCCAACGACACCACGAATCGGTGCCGCGTCGTTAATAGTGACCGAGAAACCCGTGCCCGGTGTGACCGTGACGGCCGCCGCGGGATCGCGGAAGTCGACTCCCGTCGCGTGGGCGTATTCGCGCGCGACACCGCGCATCGACATCGCGTAGCCGCGATCGGGGGTGACGTTAATCTCGACGGCGAAGTCGCTCAAGCCGAGAAGTTCGATTGCATCGGTGCCGACCTCGGGGTCGAGCCCCATCTCCGCAAGGCGGATGATCCCGTCGTGCTCGTCACCGAGCCCCAGTTCTTTGGCGGACGCCATCATCCCGTCGGACACGTGTCCGTAGGTCTTACGGGCGGCGATGGGGAACGGTCCCGGCAACACCGAGCCCGGTAGCGTCACGACAACCTTGTCGCCCACTTCGAAGTTCGCCGCACCACAGACAATTCCGCGCACGGCATCGTCACCTGATGTCGCGACACGAACCTGACACCAGCGAATCGTCTTGCCGTTGTCTTGAGGCTCGGGAGTGAACTCGAGTACTTCGCCGACCACAATCGGTCCGGAAATTTCGTTGGGGTGAACGTCTTCCTCTTCAAACCCGACAGATACGAGTGCCTCGTGCAGGTGTTCGGCAGTAGCGTCGTCGGGAAGCGCAACCCATTCGCGCAATTGGCTCGCGGGGATACGCACCTAGATCACCATCCCGAACTGTTGCGAAAAACGAATGTCGCCCTCGACCATGTCGTGCATGTCGGCGACGTCATTACGGAACATCAGAGTTCGCTCGATGCCCATGCCGAACGCGAAGCCCTGGTATTCCTCGGGGTCGATACCCGCCGCGCGAAGAACGTTGGGGTTGACCATTCCACACCCGCCCCATTCGATCCAGCGAGCGCCGCCGCGGAATGTCGGGTGCCAGATATCGAGTTCGGCTGAGGGTTCGGTGAACGGGAAGTAGTTGGGTCGCAGGCGAATCTTGGCTCCCTCGCCGAACATCGCGCGGGCGAGGTGTTCGAGTGTCCCCTTGAGGTGCGCCATCGTGAGGCCCTTGTCGATGGCGATGCCCTCCATCTGGTGGAAGACGGGTGTGTGGGTCGCGTCGAGTTCGTCTGTGCGGTACACCCGACCCGGCGCTACCACGTACACAGGCAGTTCGCGGGTCAACAACGACCGAATTTGGACGGGCGACGTGTGGGTGCGCATGACGAGGTGACGATCGACCGGTTCGACAAAGAACGTGTCCTGCATGGCGCGGGCCGGGTGGTCCTCGTCGAAATTGAGAGCGTCAAAGTTGAACCACTCGTTTTCGAGCTCTGGGCCTTCGGCAATCTCCCAGCCCATTCCCACGAAAATGTTCGACATCTCTTCCATGAGCAGGTTGAGCGGATGGCGAGCGCCGACGCGCCGGCGTGAGGCGACCGCGGTGACGTCAACTGCTTCGGTCATCAGGCGGGTGTGTTCCTCGGCCTGGAGAATGCCGGCTTCACGAGCGGCGAACGCCTGGTTGATTTCACCGCGGGCCTGCCCGACGATCTTTCCCGCTTCCGCCTTCTCGTCTGCCGGGACATCGCGCAGGGTCGAGTTGATGACCGAAATAGGTGAACCGTCGGCGACAAACTGAGTGCGCACCTGCTTGAGTTCGTCACCCGTCGTCGCGCCGTTGATGGCAGCGAGCGCTTCGGCGACAACGACAGCTAGTTGCTGGGGAGAGATGCTGGACACTCCCCAATCCTAGACGAGAGGCGGTTACGCGCCGCTCTGGGCGAACGCGCTCGCATAGAGGCAAACACTTGCCGCAGTGGCGAGGTTCAGCGACTCCGCTTTGCCGTAAATCGGGACTGACACGATATGGTCGGCGCGGGCTCGGGCATCCTCGCTGAGCCCGTGCGCTTCGTTGCCGAACAACCACGCAGTCGGCTTGGTCAAGATGGTCGACATTGATGGGATGGACTCACCATCCGCTGCCGCCGCGAGGATGGTGACTCCCCTGCCCATGAGCCATTCGATGACGTCCGCGAGGTCATCATGTTCGATGATCGGCAGGTGGAATATCGAGCCGGTGCTCGAGCGAACGAGTTTGGGGTTGTGAAGGTCGACGGATGCGCCGGTCAAGATGACTGCGTCGGCTCCCGCGGCGTCGGCCGCGCGAATGACGGCTCCCGCGTTTCCCGGGTCTCGGATTTCATCGCACACCGCGACGAGTCGAACCTCATCAATCGACGAGAGGGAATGGGAAAGTGTCTGCGCCACGGCAATCACGCCCTGCGGGTTAACAGTGTCAGCCATGACCTCGAGCACCTTATCGGACACTTCGTCCATCACCGCGGGAGAGCGTTCGGCCAATTGGATGATCGCTCCGTGTTTTTCGGCGAATGCTGCGGTGTAAAAAACGTCGACGACCGAATTCGGCGAGAACGTCAAAAGTTCGCGGACCGCCTGAGGGCCCTCCACGATAAACACGCCCGCTTCGTCACGCCGCGACCGCTGCGAAAGTCTGGCGATGGCCTTGACCTGAGGGTCTGCGGGATTTGTGATCACCTTTTGATGTTACCCAACGAGAAACGAGGTCCCGCGTGAACCCGGGACCTCGTTCGACTTAGTTCTGCTTAGTCCTCGTCACCGTGGTTCAGGTGCCCAAGACCGAGGCCGTTTCCGTGCGAGGTGTGGCCAACATCGATTCCGTTGGGAGCGGTATTGGAACGCCCTGGAGCGTCGTCGTCAACGTCCACGTCCACGTCCACGTCGCTGTCGTCCTCCATGTCGAGGGATTCGTCCTCGTCTTCATAGGCGGCGTCGTCGTCCACGTAAGAGTCGGCGTCATCGCCAACAACGGGAGGATCAACAGGCGTGTTCGGGTTCGGATACACTCCGAGATCGATGAGCGTCTGCTCGATTGTTGCGAGTTGCGTCGTGAGGTTTGCGTCGAGAAGTGTGGCAAGTTCCTCTGGGGTCAGTGTCGACAGACCGTCCACCGATGCTCCGGCGGCGCCCGTCAACGCTGGGTCGATGAGATTGTTTGCCATCGCATCAACGATGAGCTGGTGCAGCGAGTCCGTAGACGTCAACCCAAGCTGTATTGCGACGGCGTCGGTGAGATACGTTGCAATCTCGTCGTTGGTGGCTGCACTAGCAGTTGTGGCGGTGAAACCGCCGAACCCGATGACCGCGGCAGCAGCTGCCATTGCGATTCCCTTGCTCAATGTTTCCATGTCATTTGTCTCCTTGTCGGCTCGCCCTGTGGTGGGCACATCTGAACGCTAAATCCCCGCAACTGCCTGCGCCAGCGACTTTGACAAAACTTGGATATCCCTTGGACGATTGTTGTATTTCGCCCCCATCGAGCTCCCCGAAACGAGCGAAATCCCCGCCTTTCGACGGGGACTTCGGCTACAGGTGAGGCGAGTAATTACGCCTTGGGTGCCGAGGTGTCCTTGGGCAGTGCAGCCTTGGCGGCCTTCGCTATCGTGGCGAACGTGGCGGCGTCGTTGACGGCCATGTCGGCGAGCATGCGACGGTCAACTTCGATGCCCGCAAGTGCGAGTCCCTGGATAAGTCGGTTGTAGGTGATGCCGTTGAGGCGGGCAGCGGCGTTGATGCGCTGGATCCAGAGGCGGCGGAATTCACCCTTCTTCGCACGACGGTCGCGGTAGGCGTAGTTCAGCGAGTGAACGACCTGTTCCTTGGCCTTGCGATAGAGGCGCGAACGCTGTCCGCGGTA
>WLFX01000071.1 GCA_009703545.1 Actinomycetota bacterium | reverse complement strand
GGCAATTCGCGAACGAGCCCGCGGTTATGAATGCGTTGTCCGAGACGATTCCGACACGGTCGCTCTTATCGCGATTCAGGGGCCGAACTCGTTCGACATCCTCGACAACATCGACGGACTCGAGGTCGATGGCCTATCGGATCTCGGGTATTACCGCTGCCTCTCGGCGACGTTCCGCGGTACCGCGGTGTTGATAGGCCGAACCGGCTACACGGGTGAGGATGGTTTCGAGATGTACATCCCCGCTACGGACGCCGCAGAATTGTGGCGGGCCGCAACGGTTGCTGGTGAGACCCGAGGGCTTCAGGCGTGTGGGCTTGCCTGTCGCGACACCCTGCGCCTTGAAGCCGGTATGCCGTTATATGGGCACGAACTCAACACTTCTCTGAAGCCGGCGCAGGTCAACGCCGCACGCGCCGTCGATTTGACCAAAGACAATTTCGTCGGACGCGAGGGCGTTATGGCCGGTGTGTCTGCGGGCGCTGTGGTCCTCGTTGGTCTTCAGTCGAACGGAAAGCGCGCTGGCCGCGCCGATTACGCTGTTCACTCGAACGGCCGCTCCATCGGTACCGTGACGAGCGGCGCGTTGTCGCCGACTCTCGGATACCCCATCGCCTTCGCGCTCATCGAACCCGACTTTGCTGACCTCGGCACCGTGGTCGAAATCGATGTCCGCGGAACGTCAATCCCTGCAACCGTTGTATCCCTTCCCTTCTACTCTCGAAAGGCACGCGCATGAGCATCCCCACCGAACTTCAGTACACGAGCGAACACGAATGGGTTCGCATCGACGGCGATCTGGCTGTCGTCGGAATCACGCAGTACGCTGCCGACGCACTGGGCGACATCGTTTATGTCGACCTTCCCAAGGTGGGTAAGGCCATCACCGCCGGCAGTGTCGTCGGCGAGGCTGAATCAACCAAATCCGTCGGAGAACTGTTTGCGCCTGTCTCGGGTGAAATCGTCGAAGCGAACCAGTCCGTCGTCGATTCACCAGAACTCGTCAACTCGGACCCCTACGGCACCGGTTGGCTCTTTTCGGTTCGTGTCTCGAGTCTCGGCGAACTCATTTCGGCCGATGCCTATGCGGCACTGATTGCGGTGTAAACCGTGAGCAATTTCCGTAACCGACACATCGGAACGGCCGGTGAAGCACAGAGCGTCATGCTTGGTTCGTTGGGATATTCCTCGCTTGACGAATTGATGGACGCCGCTGTCCCAACTGCAATCCGTCAGGAATCATTCCTGTCGCGCATCCCGGCCGCTGCCAGTGAACGTGAGACGCTCGCCGAACTTCGCGCGATCGCGAACGAGAACACGGTGGGTCGCAACATGATCGGCCTCGGGTATTACGACTCGATTATGCCGAGCGTCATCAAACGGAACATTTTCGAAAATCCGTCGTGGTACACGGCCTACACCCCGTACCAACCCGAGATTTCACAGGGACGCCTCGAAGCGCTCATTACCTTCCAGACGATGGTGTGTGATTTGACGGGGATGGGAACCGCGAACGCGGGAATGTTGGACGAAGCGTCCGCCGCCGCCGAGGCGATGCTTATGGCTCGTCGCGTCTCTGGAAGCGAATCAAACATTTTCCTCGTCGACGCTGATGTATTCCCTCAGACGCGCGCCGTTCTTGAGACCCGAGCCGAGCCAATCGGTGTCACGCTCAACTTTGTCGATTTCGCCGCCGATGATGTCGCTGGCGCATTGAATGATGGTGCGTTCGGCGCACTCATTCAATACCCAGGCTCGTCCGGCCGTATTCGCGATATTTCTGCGGACATCGCCGCCGTCAAGGGAGTCGGTGGCGTAGCTGTCGTTGCTAGTGACTTGCTCGCATTGAACCTCCTCACCTCGCCCGGATCGCAAGGCGCCGAAATCGTCATCGGTTCATCGCAGCGCTTCGGTGTTCCGCTTGGTTTCGGGGGACCGCACTCGGCGTTCTTTGCCGTGGCCGAAGGACTCGAACGCCAGATGCCCGGCCGACTCATTGGTGTCTCGCGTGACGCCGACGGCCGACCCGCTTACCGCCTGACCCTGCAAGCCCGCGAGCAGCACATCCGTCGCGACAAGGCGACATCCAACATCTGTACGGCACAAGTGCTACTCGCTGTTCTTGCTGCGATGTACGCCGTGTATCACGGACCAGCCGGACTTCGTCAAATCGCGATTGATGTTGCAGAAAAAGCAGATCGATTCGCACGCAGGGCAAAAGCCGCTGGTCATGACGTGGTCCACACGGACTTCTTCGACACCGTCCAGATTCGAGTTCCGGGCAAGGCGAAGGCGCTGGCGTCGACTGCACACGCTGCTGGGCTTTTGCTCCACGTTGCGGACAACGACACGATTCAGATCAGCTTCGACGAATTGTCGACCGGATTCGCGACGGGAATTCTGGCGGGTGGCGATGATGTGCTCATCGACCCAATCTTCGGGCTGACCCCCGAGGCTGCATCGAACACGGTTGCCACGGTCTCTGACACGGCTGTTCCGAAAGCGCTTCGTCGTTCGGACGACATCCTCACTCATCCCGTGTTCAACACGCACCACAGTGAAACGTCGATGATGCGCTTCCTCAAGCGTCTCGCAGACAAGGACTTCGCCCTCGACCGCGGAATGATTCCGCTCGGGTCGTGCACGATGAAACTCAACGCGGCAACCGAAATGGAAGCCGTCACGTGGCGCGAATTCGGAGGAGTCCACCCCTTCGCGCCCACAGCGGACGTCGGCGGGTACCTCCTCCTCATCTCGCAGCTGGAAGAGTGGCTCACCGAATTGACCGGCTACGACACCATCAGTCTCCAGCCGAACGCGGGTAGCCAGGGTGAACTCGCTGGCCTCCTCGCGATTCGCGGGTACCACCTGTCGCGTGGTGACAACCACCGTGATACCTGCCTCATTCCGTCGAGTGCTCACGGCACTAACGCGGCCTCCGCCGTCCTCGCCGGAATGAAGGTCGTTGTCGTGTCGTGCCGTGACAACGGTGATGTCGACATTGACGATCTTCGAGCCAAGATTGCCGAGCACGGGAACAATCTGGCGGCTCTGATGGTCACCTACCCCTCGACCCACGGCGTGTACGAGCACGGAATTCGCGAAATCACGGCTGCCGTTCACGACGCTGGCGGTCAGGTCTATATCGACGGTGCGAACCTCAACGCGCTGCTCGGATTTGCCCGCTACGGCGATATCGGGGGTGACGTATCGCACCTCAACTTGCACAAAACCTTTGCCATCCCGCACGGTGGAGGAGGACCCGGTGTTGGGCCGGTCGCTGCGAAGGCGCACCTCGCGCCGTTCCTGCCCGGCCACCCAATGGCGCAGTCGACCGCTCACCCCGCGTTCGATTCGGCAACCGGGGGCGACGGACCGTTCGTTCACGGAGGCGGTCCCGTTACCGCTGCACCGTTTGGTAGCCCCAGCATCCTCCCCATCTCGTGGGCGTATGTTCGCATGATGGGTTCCGACGGACTCCGTCAAGCAACTGCGGCGGCGGTGTTGTCAGCGAACTACGTCGCTACGCGACTTCGTGAGCACTACCCCGTTCTCTACGCGGGCGAGAACGGTCTCGTTGCCCACGAATGCATCCTCGACCTTCGTCCGCTCACGGCGGAAACAGGTGTGACCGTCGACGATGTCGCAAAGCGACTAGTTGATTACGGTTTCCACGCGCCGACGATGTCGTTCCCGGTTCCCGGAACGCTTATGGTCGAACCAACCGAGAGTGAAGATCTTGGCGAACTCGATCGATTCATTGAAGCGATGATTGGCATTAAGCGTGAAGCAGACGCCGTCGCCGCCGGCGAATGGCCCGCGGACGACAACCCACTGGTGAACGCTCCGCACACCGCCGAGTGCCTCATCGCAGGAGAGTGGAACCACGCGTATTCACGCGAGGTCGCTGCGTATCCTTTCCGTGGTGTCGTGTCGGACACGGTCTCGGGTCTGTTCTCGCGGGTAGACCAACTGAAGTACTGGCCGCCAGTTCGTCGTGTCGACGGTGCCTATGGTGACCGTAATCTCGCGTGCGCGTGCCCCGACCCTTCGGCTTTCGCCGATTAGTTCTGCAAGCGCCCATCCACCCGGGCCCCTCCACGTTTGTGGAAACCAAATCCTCCGAAACCGATGTTTGTGGATACCAAATGGCAGATTCGCCCTGCCGAAATCCACAAACAGGAGTTTGGTTTCCAGGAACGTATGGATTGAGTGATTTGGTTTCCATAAACGTTGGGGATGAGTTAGGGCCCGAAACGCGGCGAACGGGGAATTAGGCGAAAAGGCCGGGAAACAGACTTATCGCGAGCGGGTAACCGACGAACGCGGCGGTGTCGATTAGCACGTGCGCGATGACGAGGGGCGCGAGTCTTCGCTTCCATGCGTAAAGCGCTCCAAAAACCAGCCCCATCGCGATGTTTCCGACGAACCCGCCGAACCCTTGGTACAGGTGGTACGTGCCGCGCAGAACGGCGGCGGCGGTGACGATAATCCACGGTGACCACCCGAGCGACTTGAGTCGATCAAAAAGGTAGCCGATCACGACGACCTCTTCACCGATTCCGGCGCGAAGAGCCCACAGGATCAGGACGGGAACGGTCCACCAGTGAGCATCGAGCGCGGTGGGGACCACCGTCACCCCGAAATTGAGGGCACGAGCGGCAAGGTACACGCCGATTCCCGGGATGCCGATCAGGGCGGCGAGGCCGAAACCTACGGCAATTTCGTGCCGCATTTTCCGCCACGAAAAGCCATCCGACCACCCGATGCCGATAGCGCCGAGGCGCGGTGGCGTGTCGCGCCATACGAGCCATACCACGAGTGCGACGGGAGCGAGACCCGAGGCGACGCCGAGCACCTGATAGATGAGGTCAAACAATTCTTGAGTCGCAAGTGGCCGGTTCAGTGTCGCGGTTTGCTGTGACAGTGGCGTCGGTTGAGTGAGGCGATTCGCGATTCCAACGACGGAATAGAGGGCAGACATGCCGTAGCTCAGCAGCAGAACCACGACGATTTCCCACTTCGCACGGGTCATCGACAACTCCTTCCATCGCACGTAAGCACATTGCGGATTACGTTTTCTAATCTAACTGATTCATCTGGCTTGACATTTTTGGTCAAAATAGCAATAGTCTAGGCTGAACAACGGCATGGAACGCGCACCGAGCGTTGCTCATCCAACGTGCCTACCTAGGAGGAAATCAGTGAAAACCAAGCGAATTCTCGCTTCGGTAGCCGCCGTCGGAACGAGCGTCATCGTTCTTTCCGGCTGTGCGCTTCCGTATCAATCCCAAGTTATTGAAGGGACGTCCATTTCGGTCGCCTGGAATGACATTGCATCGGAGTTCAACTCGGCATCGGCCAGCGGCAACAACGTCGCTAACGCGATCCCGGCCTATATCGCGAACTCCGGTTTCAACTACTACAACTCGACCCCGGAACTGCTTTTGCAGGAAGAATTCGGATCGTATGAAAAGACGAGCGACGAGCCTCTCACAATCAAGTACACGATCAACGACGCTGTGAAGTGGTCAGATGGTGTCGCGGTTGACGGTGCAGACATGCTCCTCTCGTGGGTTGCCGGCTTTGGCTACTTCAAGAACGCCGATGGCACGTACATGTTCCTCCACGCTGCTCCTCGCGATGACCTCGCGTCGACGCTTCCTACTGTCGATGGAAAGACTCTCGAGTTCTCCTACGACAAGGCATACGTCGACTGGGAACTCAACTTTGGTGTTGG
>WLFX01000070.1 GCA_009703545.1 Actinomycetota bacterium | reverse complement strand
GAGAACTCTCTAAGGGTGACCGGTGAACGTTGGGGCGTGGGCTCGGAATGGACGAGCATCGTTGATATTCGAGCGATCGCTCGCGAGACGGGTTTACCCGTTTCGGGGCTCATCCGCGCGGATTCTCACGAACGACGACGATCCGTTCGATTTGCGGTTCGCGAAGCTATAGAGCGACTCCCCGGACAGATGCTTATCCCGCTCGGGGTTTGCCTGTTCCCGGCGTTTGTTGTATTGACTGTCGTGCCCGCCGTCGCTGGGATGGCCCAGGGGTTCTTCAGGTCGTCGAGCTAATTGACCTGACCATCGATGACGCGAATTACGCTCGTGTCAAGAAGTGTCGTTGTGTCACCAACCTCGCGTCCCTCGGCGATGTCTCGCAACAAACGGCGCATAATCTTGCCCGAGCGTGTCTTGGGAAGGTCTTCGACCAAATAGATGTCGCGCGGTCGGGCGATAGCACCAATTTCTTTGACCACGTGCGCTTTCAGTGCGGCAATGTCGTCTTCAGGTTTCGCGACGCCCGCTGCTCGCTTCTTGAGCACGACGAAAGCGACAACGGCTTGCCCAGTCACCTCGTCGGCAGCCCCGACAACGGCAGATTCGGCAACGGCCTGGTTCGAGACGAGTGCCGATTCAATCTCCATCGTGGACAGTCGGTGCCCAGACACGTTCATCACGTCATCGACCCGACCGAGAAGCCACACGTCGTCGTCGGCATCGAGGTGTGCTCCGTCACCAGCGAAGTATTTACCGTCGAACGTCGACCAGTAGGTTTCGGTGTATCGCTCGGGGTCTTTCCAGATTCCGCGAAGCATCGACGGCCACGGTTCGGTGATGGCGAGGAGCCCGCCACCCGAAGATCCAACCGGAACACCATTGTCGTCAAGCACCTCGACCGTGATTCCAGGAATTGGAACCTGGGCGCTACCCGGTTTTGTCGTCGTGATGCCGGGCAAAGCCGAAATCATGATGGCACCGGTCTCGGTTTGCCACCATGTGTCGACGATGGGACAGTTGTTGCCGCCGATCACCTCGCGGTACCACATCCACGCTTCAGGGTTGATTGGTTCACCCACCGTACCGAGCACCCGCAGCGACGAGAGGTCGCGTGCTTGAGGAATTTCGCGCCCCGCTTTCATGAAAGAACGAATCGCGGTCGGGGCGGTGTAGAAAATTGACACTTTGTACTTTTCGATGATGTCCCACCAGCGACCGGGTGCCGGGAAATCGGGAGTCCCCTCGTAGATGACCTGGGTCGCACCGTTGGCGAGCGGACCGTAGACGACGTATGAGTGGCCGGTGATCCAACCAATGTCGGCGGTGCACCAGTACACGTCCGATTCGGGGTGAAGGTCGAAGACGTTTTTATGCGTGAACGTCGCCTGCGTGAGGTAGCCGCCCGAGGTGTGAAGGATTCCCTTGGGCTTACCGGTCGTGCCGGACGTATACAAGATGAACAGGGGGTTTTCGGCGGGGAAGCCCTGCGCGATGTGGTCATCACTCATGGGGGCAATCTCGTCGTGCCACCAAAGGTCTCGTCCGTCGAGCCACTCAACATCATTTCCGGCGCGCTTGACGACCAACACTTTCTCGACGGTCGGAGTCTGCGCGACGGCCTCATCGACCGCATCTTTGAGGTTGAAGACAGCCCCCTTGCGGTAACCACCATCTGCAGTGATGACGAGCTTGGCTTCAGCGTCGTCAATTCGGGCACGAAGGCTTTCGGCGGCGAAGCCTCCGAACACCACCGAATGAATCGCGCCAACTCGTGCACAGGCGAGCATCGCGATGACGGCCTCGGGAATCAGCGGCATATATATAGCAACTCTGTCGCCTTGACCCACTCCGAGGCTGGCGAGAAGGTTTGCCGCTTTCCGAACCTCGTCGGTTAATTCACGGTAGGTGATGGCGCGTGAGTCGCCGGGCTCGCCTTCGAACTGGATGGCAACACGGTCACCAAGGCCAGCCTCGATGTGACGATCGAGGCAGTTGTACGCAACGTTTATCTCGCCATCGGCAAACCACGTGGCAAACGGGGCATCCGACCAGTCCAGCGTCTGAGTGAAAGGCTTGTGCCAGTGCAGTGCGCGGGCTTGGTCCGCCCAAAAACCGAGACGGTCCGCTGCCGCGACCTTATAGATTTCCGGCTTTGCAATGGCGTTAGCGACAAACGATACCGACGGGGGGAAGCGGCGGTCTTCGTTTAACAGACTGTCAATTGTTGTGTTGGACATCGTTGTCCTTGCCTTAGTTTCCGGATAGAGGACCAGCAGGGGCTCTGCGTCACTGATTAGTATTATCCCATGACACGTGCTGCCCTCGAGAATACTCCTCGCATCAATCTGCGATTTGGTTCTTCGCCCGTTCACCGCCTAGACCGCTTGACAGAACACCTCGGTGGCAAGGTCGCTCTGTGGGCAAAGCGAGAAGACGTCAATTCAGGGATCGCATTTGGCGGAAACAAGACGCGCAAGCTGGAATACCTCGCGGCCGACGCCATCAACCAAGGATGCGACACTCTCGTGTCGATCGGTGGTGTGCAGTCTAATCACACACGTCAGGTGGCTGCGGTCGCAGCGAAGTTGGGACTTCGCGCAGTTCTCGTCCAAGAACACTGGGTTGATTGGGATGAAGTCAATTACGAGAAGACGGGCAACATCCTGTTGAGTCGCATACTCGGCGCCGACGTGCGACTCGACCCGGCCGGTTTCGATATCGGATTCCGCAAGTCATGGGAAGAGGCCATCGCGTCCGTCGAGGAGCGTGGCGGGAAGCCCTATCCGATTCCGGCGGGAGCGTCCGACCACGAACTGGGCGGCCACGGCTTTGCTGGATGGGCGTTCGAGCTCGAAGACCAGGAAAAGGAACTCGGCTTCGCCTTTGACAACGTGATTGTGTGTTCGGTGACCGGTTCAACGCAGGGGGGCATGATTGCAGGATTTGCCCACTCTGACCGTGCACAATCGGTCATCGGTATCGATGCGTCGGCAACGGTGGAAAAGACGTGGGAACAGATCGCGCGCATCGCGCGTCGCACCGCCGCAGGCATCGAATTGGGTCGCGAGGTACGGGACGACGAAATCGTCCTCCTCGACCGCTGGCACGACGGAATTTATGGAATCGCTGGCCCCCGGACAATTGAGGCAATTGAACTCGCGGCGCGGATGGACGGAATGATTACCGACCCGGTTTATGAAGGCAAGTCGATGGCGGGCATGATTGACCTTGTTCGTGAGGGATATTTCCCGGAGGGAAGCAACGTTCTCTATGCTCACCTTGGTGGGCAACCTGCGATCAACGGATACACCACCGCGTTCGACTATTGAGGGAATCAACTAAATAGTTCGCGGTGCTGTGCCAACGTGACTCGAGTCCGGCGAATGTGGCCTTCTAGTGCCAGTTCTGCCTGTCGCGAATCTGTTCGGACAATCCCATCCACAATCATTTTGTGCTCCATGTGTGTGACGTTGGAATCCGCAAATTCATTCAACTGCGCGAAGGCCCGACGATAGTGCTGCGTGGTGTTCCAGATGCGCTCCACAAATTCTTTGAGCATTCCGTCGTTAGCTCCCGCGTAGGACAACAGGTGAAATTCACGGTCAAGGCGCAAGAAGCTCTCGATGTCGGTAGTTTTTTCAATCTCGTCCGCTAATTGGGTGAGCCGTTCAATCTGCACGCTCGTGAGGTTCGGGATGCTGTGAGAAATCAGAAGCGGCTCGAGCCTCTCGCGGACGAGATACGCTTCGTCGCATTCGCTTTCGGACAACTGAGAAACCCATGCCCCCGCATTTGCTTTCAGCGTGACGAGTCCGTCACCCTCAAGCAAGCGAAGAGCATCGCGAACCGGCTGACGGCTCGCTCCAAACCGTTCAGCAATATCTTCTTGGACAATTCGTTCACCCGGAGCGAGCGTTCCGTTGAGAATTTCTTCACGCAGGGCTGCGGCTACTGTGATGGGTGGACTGGATGCCACAACGTCACCTTCGCTTCTTTCTCGTATGCTTTGCCGTTCGGGTAGCTGCACAATTCAAACTGCATTCCCCATGGACTCAAGAAATAGACCCATTGCTGGCCAAGGCTCGCATTGGAACTGTTGGTCTTTTCCCCCAAAACGCGAATTCCGTTTTCTTTGAGGTACTCGATGGCTGAATCGATGTCGTCCACGTAAAAACAAAGGTGGTGTCCGCCAATGTCGCTATTGCGAGGCTGCGGGCGTGGACCATCGGGGTCGGCTGAGATGTATTCGAAAATCTCGAAGTTAGACCCGTGTTTGCATCGGAAGAAACGTATTTGCTTCATGATGGTGCGTGGGTGCACGTTGAGATGTTCCGCCATCCAGTCGTCGTCACTCTGGAATGGGCCGAGGTCGTAAACAAGTTCGCAGCCGATGATGTCCCTGAAGAAGATCGTCGCTTCCTCTATATCGGGCACGGTGAAGCCAATATGGTCCGTACCTCGCAAACCAGGGATTCCTGAGCTCATGACGACTCCTCAATCTTCTGAATGGATACAGTCTGGCTTATAAACTGCGATTTTATCCGTATCTGAACAATTTTATTTGCCAATTGGATACATTTTGCTATTCTAGGAGTAAGCAAACAACCCACAGCAGTCCGTCCCCGCATTGGAGTCAACGATGACCGAAAGAATCCAGCTTTCCCCGAAAGAGCCCTGGGTGGAACTCCGCACCACACCGGAAGACTGGCGGAATGCTGACCCGAACCTCCTTGAGACCATGTTGGGTCAACTGCACCTCATTCGCGCCTTCGAAGAAACCGTTCTGCAACTTGCTGCCGAAGGTTTAGTGCATGGTCCCGCCCACTCGAGTATTGGTCAAGAAGGCGGTGCCGTTGGCTCTATCGTCGGACTGCGCGGAACAGACGCAGTGAACGGTTCACACCGCGGTCACCACCAATTCTTGGCGAAGGCGATTGGATTTGTTGCACCGGACGGCCTCGACGTCACCAACCTGGTAAACGAACCGATTCAAGAGGTGCTGCAGCGCACACTCGCCGAGATCCTTGGTCTGGCGCAAGGTTATTGCCGCGGACGCGGTGGCTCCATGCACTTGCAGTGGAAAGAAGCGGGCGCTCTGGGAACCAACGCAATCGTTGGCGGCGGTGTTCCGCTCGGCGCCGGTAATGCCTGGGCACAGCAACACTCCGGCACCAGTGATTTAACGGTGAGTTACTTTGGTGATGGTGCTGTCAACATTGGTTCCGTTCTCGAAACCATGAACCTCACTGCCGCGTGGGATATTCCACTTGTCTTCTTTATCGAGAACAACCTTTACGCGGTGTCCACGCACGTTTCGGAAGTCACCGCAGAGGAACGTCTTTCTGGTCGCGGCACGGGGTTTGGAATTCCCAGCTGGCGGGTGGACGGCATGGACCCGCTCGCGGTTTACCTTGCGATGAAAGAAATTGAGGAACACACTCGCGCGGGTAACGGCCCGGCCGTGATCGAGGCAGAGGTTTATCGGTTCTTCCACCAGAATGGACCGTTCCCCGGTAGTGCATTCGGATACCGACCAAAGGACGAGGAAGAAGAGTGGCGCGGACGTGACCCGCTCACCCGAGTCGCCAACGAGATGATGTCACTCGGGTTGATTGATCAAGATGAGGTCGATAGCGTTCGAGCACAGGCACAGGCCGCAATGGAACTGGCGGTGAACGAGTTACTCGAGGCCGACCCTGCGGGTAAGCCCGGCTCTCGGAGAATTCGGGTCGATTTGTGGCCGAGTGCCGACTTCGTCAACGTGGGTGTTCGCGGAGACGCATCGGAATTGAATGGTGTTCGAACGGAAGAACTCACCTCGCACACGGG
>WLFX01000007.1 GCA_009703545.1 Actinomycetota bacterium | reverse complement strand
CGATTTCGCCGACGTTGCCAATCACGGTGCGGCCTCGGCCACCACACTGTCGAGCATGTCTTCAAACATCGAACGGTCCGCGAGGAACCCGAGAACCCGAGCCGCAACCCGACCGTCACGATCGACGATCAAGGTGGTGGGGATTCCGCTCGGGGGGAGGTCACTCGCGAACGCGAGTCGCAATGTTCCGGTGTCCGCATCGAGAATGCTTGGGTACGGAATGTCGAACGAGTTCTCGAACGATTGCGCGCCCGCGGTGTTGTCGAAGACATTCACCCCGAGAAACAGGACTCCCTTGTCGGCGTACGCGGTGGCCAGGTCGGCGAGATCAGGGGCCTCCGCTCGGCACGGCGGGCACGCCGCATACCAAAAGTTGACGACGAGCACCGATCCGCGGAAATCCTGGGAACTAAGGGTTGAGTGGTCCGTCGTGTCACTCGATTCGAACGACACCGCTTCGCCCCGATTGGCGGGTGCGACTTCGGTCACACTTCCATCGGCGGAGGTGAAATTCTC
This sequence comes from Actinomycetota bacterium, assembly GCA_009703545.1. Lineage (GTDB taxonomy): Bacteria > Actinomycetota > Actinomycetes > Actinomycetales > Microbacteriaceae > MWH-TA3. Next base: position 13,858 of record WLFX01000007.1, on the reverse strand, counting down.
GTTGTTCGCGTCGACGGCCAGCGGGTCATTCGAGACGCACCCGCCGAGGAAAACGAGGGACGCGGCAAGGCTCGCCGCGACAATCATGCGCTTCACACCGCCCCCGAATCCATCGCGCGGTCGATGTCGGTCGCCTCGCGATAGTCGTACTCGATGAAATCTGCAGGATGCACCTGGAAGGACGTGACCGATGACAGCGAACAGCGTCGGGTCCCGGGCCAATGCGCCAACGGCTTGTCTGCCATTGCCCGCTGCACCATCCAAATCGGCAATTGGTGAGACACGATGACAATGTCACCGCCATCCACTGAGTCGACCGCATCACGCATCGCCGCCAACATCCGCTGGGCGATATCTCGATACGGCTCTCCCCACGACGGACGGAACGGGTTCGCCAGGAATTTCCAGAGGTCCGGCCGCGACAGAAGAGATCGCCCGCCGTCGAGTCGCAGACCGCGGAATTCGTTCCACGGCTCGATCACGCGGTCGTCGACGCTTGCGGTCAAGCCGGTTGCTTTCTCCCACGGTGCCATCGATTCGCGTGCACGTTGAAGCGGGCTGACTATGAGTGCCGAAATAGTGTCGAGAGGCACGTGGTGAACCGCCGATTCGGCGAGTATCCGGCCGTTTTCCGTGAGTCCAAAGTTCGGCAGACGCTCGTAAAGAACGTCACCGGGGTTATTCACCTCACCATGACGCACAAGATGGACACGCTCGGCACTCACCCTCCCGATTGTAACTGCGCAAACTGTGGGCAACCCGCCCGCTACGCTGGAGATTATGGCTAAGCGTTCAACTGTGGCATCCCTTTCCGCTCTCCCGGACGGCGACGTTGTTGTCGCGGGGTGGGTCGACACTGTCCGTGACCAGAAGGCGGTGCAGTTCGTCATTCTGCGTGACGAGACCGGTGCAGTCCAGCTCGTCACGAAGGCGGTTCGTGAACTCGACCCTGAGGCGGCCGATTCGGCCGAACGCCTCGCATTGACGGAACTCATCGGAACGCTCAACGCGGGAACCTTCATTCGTGTCACGGGTCAACTCGCGCACGACGAGAGGGTCAAGCTCGGTGGACTCGAGGTCAAGATTTCGACGCTTGAGGTCGTCGCTGAGGCGCAACCGGAACCCCCCATCGCCGAGGACTCGAGCATCGACAAGCGCCTCGACTGGCGGTTCCTCGACCTTCGTCGCCCAGAGGCGAACCTCATCTTCCGTGTCCAGACCGTTTTCGAACACGCCATGCGAACCTGGTGGGTCGACAACGGCTTCATCGAGATTCACACCCCGAAACTGATGGCAAGTGCTTCAGAGTCACGCGCCGAGCTGTTCGAGATGCAATATTTTGAGACGACCGCATACCTCGCACAGAGCCCCCAGTTCTTCAAGCAGATGGCGCAGCCCGCGGGTTTCGGTGCGGTCTTCGAGATCGCACCCGCGTTCCGTGCCGACCCGTCGTTCACTTCACGCCACGCGACCGAATTCACGTCGATTGACGCCGAGATGTCGTGGGTTGATTCGCACGAGGACGTCATGGCGATGCACGAATCGGTCATCGTCGCCGGACTCACCGCCATCGCCGAGAAACTTGGCCCGCAGGTCGACGAAGCATTCGGGGTGCCCGTTGTCGTTCCAACGACGCCGTTCCCCCGAATTCCGCTCGCCGAGGCGCACGAGATTCTTACAGCTCGCGGATATACCGTCCCACGGACGGACGGCGACCTCGACCCCGAGGGCGAAAGGCAGTTATCGGCCTACGTCAAGGAAACGTTCGGTCACGACTTCGTATTCGTCACCGACTATTTCACGTCGATTCGCCCGTTCTATCACATGCGTCACGAGGGCGACTCGAACCTCACAAACTCTTACGACCTGCTCTACAACGGCACCGAGATCTCGACTGGCGCTCAGCGCGAGCACCGCATCGATGTGTTGACAGAACAGGCGAAGGACAAGGGGCTCGACCCCGAGGAACTCGAGTTCTATCTCGACTTCTTCCGCCATGGGGTTCCCCCACACGGTGGGTTCGGAATGGGACTTGCCCGTTTTCTCATGCTGCTTCTCGGCCTGCCGTCGATTCGCGAGACGACGTATCTGTTCCGTGGACCTAACCGTCTTTTGCCGTAAGGGCGTCATTAAAGAAGTGAGCCGGTCCCGCTTGGCGGTTCCGGCTCACTGACCCCCTTCGAAAAGGTCGACTTCAGTATATATCGAAATGTTCGCTTGAGCGAACATTTTTAACAAGGCGAGCGAATTCGAATTCGCGGCACACGGTGCGAAAAAGCCCCCGAGTCTCCTCGGGGGCCCTGGCGGTGCCGGTGGGATTTGAACCCACGGTGGACTTGCACCCACACATGTTTTCGAGACATGCTCCTTCGGCCGCTCGGACACGGCACCGAGGGAAATCTTACACGCGAAACAAGGTGTGAGAAAAACGGGATGACGTCTGTCCTCTCGCCTAATCTGGAACTATGGCCCGCGTAACGACTCCCTACAAATGCGTTGAGTGCGGGTGGACGACCAACAAGTGGGTTGGGCGATGTGGTGAGTGTCAACAATGGGATACCGTTCGCGAATTTGGGACTGAGTCCCTCGGGGGGCGAACTGTCGCGACACGAGTCCCCACTAACCGCGCAGCTGTCCCCATCACGCAGATCACGGTGACCGATGCCGAGCATCGACCGACCGGAATTGCTGAATTCGACCGCGTTCTCGGTGGCGGAATCGTCCCTGGTGCAGCGATTCTCTTGTCGGGCGAGCCGGGAGTTGGCAAGTCAACTCTTCTTCTCGACGTCGCTGGTCGCGTTGCGATGCGCGGAGACACCGTCCTGTACGTCAGCGCCGAGGAATCCGTCGGTCAAGTGCGGCTTCGCGCTGAGCGCACTGGAACACTTGTTGACACCCTCTTCCTTGCAGCCGAAACAAATCTCGGTACAGTCCTCGGTCATATCGACGAGGTCAAACCCGCGCTCGTCATTATCGACTCGGTACAAACCGTATCGTCAGAAACCGTCGACGGGCTTGCTGGGGGCGTCGCGCAGGTGCGGGAAGTAGCTGCCACGGTCGTTCGAATCGCCAAGGAACGCGGAATACCCGTCATTCTTGTCGGTCACGTCACCAAAGACGGAACAATCGCGGGTCCCAGGTTGCTGGAGCACCTCGTCGACGTCGTCATGCACTTCGAGGGCGACCGCCAAACCGCCCTTCGCTTTGTTCGCACGCTCAAGAATCGATTCGGACCGACCGACGAGGTCGGTTGTTTCGAGATGGTCGGAAGCGGCATCGAGCAGGTTCCCGACCCATCTGCACTGTTCCGATCGAACACGACCTCGCCGGTCAGTGGCACTTGTACCACGATCACAATGGAGGGCCGTCGCGCGATTCCGGTCGAAATTCAAGCGCTCATCGTTCCCTCGAGTGCTCCGCAACCAAGGCGCGTCACGAACGGTGTTGATTCATCTCGAGTCGCCATGCTGCTCGCGGTTCTCGAGCGCCGCGCCAAACTCCCCTTCCAGTCCGCTGATGTCTATGTCTCGACGGTGGGCGGAATTCGGGTCACCGAACCCGGCGCCGACCTCGCCATCGCTCTGGCCCTCGCCAGTGCTGCTAAAGACGTTGCGCTTTCACCGACGCTCGTAGCGACGGGCGAAATCAGTCTCGCCGGAGACATCCGGGCCGTCACGGCACACCAACTGCGGTCGGCAGAAGCAACTCGCTTGGGGTTCACCGAGGTTATCGATCACTCGGTGAACACCCTCGCAGAGGCTATTCGGCGTTCTCTGAGGTGATGTCGTCCAGCAACGCATCGGGCGTTGCCAACGGCGTACGCGGAATGGTGACCCCTGAGGCCGCTGTGGGTACAAGATCACGCGATCGTTCGGTTGCGAGTTCGGCGTTTCCGGCATGAAGTTGCATCACGACGCTCGCCGACAATTCGCGTTCCCATCGCAGCGTGCGTCCGTTTCGCTTTTCCTCAACTTGTGAGCTAATCCAGTACGCCTCGGCAATCATCGGAAGGTTGGAAACGGATCGGTCAAGATTCATGATGACCGTCACCGATTGTTCCGCTTCATCAACGTCACCGACACAGAGCAACGCCGATGCTTGGACGAGGGCGAAGCGTTGCCAGCCCAAGGCATCGTCACCGAAGCTTGCGATGGATAACGTCGACATCATCGACAGCGCTTCGTCCGGTCGGCCGACCTCTACCAGGATGCTCGCGAGGCGAACCCGAGCCTCGTTGATAACGTCCTGGTCGTCGAACTTTTCCGCCGACTCCATGACCGACCGAAGAAGTCTTTCGGCGCTTTCTAGGTCACCCGACTCTGCCATCATCACCGCGACGTTGATGTCGACAACGTGCACGAAATGGTGTCGGCCATCGTTCGCGGCCAGTGCACGGGCCTTTTTGTGAAGCACAGTGACCTCTGATGGGTCCTCGGACATAATGGCGCGAGCGAGCGCGATGCTCGCGCGAACTTCGATATCCCATGGATCGAGAGAAATGTCGAGTTCAGCAAGGAGTACCTCTGCGCGGGCGACATCGCCATTGCGACCGTACGCCGTCGCCCGTAACAACCGCGCCTCTTTGTTGAGTTGGTCGTCTTCGATGGATTCGAGTGTCGACACCGCGTCTTCGAGGGTCACGATTGCGGCCGGGAAGTCCCCTGATTGCAGGTAGACCCTTCCCAGATTCATCTGGACCCGTGCGGCGAGAGGAACACTGGCGTCTTCTCGGGCGTACTCGAGAGTCGCGAGCAGGATGTCGCGGGCAACGTTATATTCACGCAGAAGGGCATGAATGTGAGCACGTTGGATTGCATCGTCACAGACCATGAAATGCATGCCACATTCGCGCGCGTAGGTCTCGGCGAGTTGGAACGCCTCAATCGCGTCGAGGGCTTGGCGACGTTCCTTCAAGGCGTAACCTTTCGCCTGCAACATGTGCGCAAGGTCTTCGGACTCGAGTTCGGCAGGCCCGTGTGTTTCGAACTCGGCGAAGATCTCGAACACTTTGTCCCAATCGCTGAGGGAGCGATAGCACCGCGTCATCCAGTACATCGACATGTACTTTTCACGCGAGAGCAACAGTGTTTCAGCGAGTTCGCGCGACTTTTCAAACATCACGATCGCGGTGTCGTATTTTTCCGCGAAGTAGGCGCGGTGTCCGAGTGTGAAGTAGATATCCTGACGTCGCGTATCGACCGTGTGACCGAGTTCGTCCCAGAGTTCTTTGTCCGTCGGTTCGTCGCTTTCCCATGGGTTAGGAATTGTCGTCCTCCTTCACGGTGAGTTCGGCGGTCAGATCTGTAGGTGCCGGTTGGGTGTCTTCAACCTGCTTGTCAATAGATGCCCACGTGAATTGGGGCAGAGGGAGGCGGGTGAGGCCAATGGAAAAACGCATAATGCTCCTCTCTAAGGGTCGACTAACCGTGCCGTCGATGATGTGAGGACGGAGCGATTTCGCGGCGGTGCGGGAACGTCAGTCTGCCACCGAGGTGGGACACGGAACGATTGCGACGCGCCGTGAATCTGACAAAAGTTCGAAACATCTGAGAAGCGAAGAATATTCCTCGAAAGATTTCGCTATTAGGGAATGGTGACGGTGTTGGAACGGGTCGATTCACCAAAGTTGTTCACCGCGACAACCCAGTACGTTCCCGGCCCAAACTTGGGTTTGACGGTAGCGGCGGGCCACTGAGAACGACCAGACTCCGCTAATCGCGGAGCGCTGAAACCGCGTTGTTGATAGATGCGGTAATCCCAGATCGCCGAACCGTGGACCGAACTCGGCTGTTCCCACTCGAAGTCGAACCCGCGTCGTGATTGAGAGAGCAAGGCAAATGATTGTGGGGGGCTCGGCTCGGCACCGAGGCGTGCCGTGTCGACATCAATGTCACCCGACCACAAATAAGGGCCACCTGAGGCGTTGACCGCATTCAGGGCGGCGAGCCGCCACAGGCCACTCGTCACGCCCGTGACATTAAGCGAACGCTTTTTGGCGGTCGCGGTTCCACCCAGTGTCCATGTCGCTCCCGAGTCGAGAGAGTACTCGATCCGGTAGCCGGATACGGGATAGGAAAGGAACTGGTTGTTCAAGGGACTCCACGTGATCAGAGTGTTCGACCCAGTAACGGTTGGAGTGAAACTTGGTGAGCGCGGCACAATCCAGTCAAGGTACGAGGTGACGCGAGTAGCGAGCCCAGGAAAGCTCGCGTCAGCGCATCCGTTTCCCCAAGACGTGACCCCGATGAGCGTGGGCTCGGTGTTTCCGTCGCCGTCGGCATCGATTTGGTCGACGTATGGCCCGCCCGAGTCGCCCCAACAGGTGTCTTTGCCCCCACCGGCGAAGCCAATACACGTTTCGTACAGGCTATTCCAGTCGGACGCCGTGTAGTCACCGCAGTTGTCCGGTGAGCCGTTCGAAATTACAGCGAGCGTCGTTTTGCGCAGCAGGTAGGGGTAGCCAGGGTCAGATTCGTCCGATGATGTCGCGCCCCAACCCGAAACTCCGATGGGGTCTCCGACAGCGGGTGCGTCCGCTGGGTCGACGGCGGTGGGGAGTGCGATTGGTTCAATTCCTTCAGCGAAGTCGAGCGTCGAATTGAGTCTCACGAGGGCGATGTCGTTGAACCACACGTCTTTGGCAGGACCCGAAGAGTAGTCGGGGTGGACCTTCCAACTGGCCGCGCGATACACATCGGTGCCCACCGGGACTCCCAGGTCGTCGTTGCCCGCAAAAACTCCCAACTTCGATCCCTTGTAATCGTAGAGACAGTGGGCTGCCGTTATCACCCAGCCTTCGTTGATGATGGAACCGCCGCAGAACTGATTGTCAAACACGGTTGCCGCGTTCTGTCTCGCTGAAATAAGGCCGACTTGCCACGGAATGTCGTCGATGTCGGCCGGCGTCCCACCAATGATTTGCTGAGGGCCGTTTAGGGCGGTGGCGGGAGCAGCCAGGACCCCCATCGACACACACAACAACGCAACACTCGCGGCAATCGATTGCCCTAATGGGAACGTCATGTTCCTGAGACTAATACAGCATGAATTGTTTGGCCTCGGTGGATTGAATTTCACCGACGTAAACCGTCAATTGATAGGACGCCCCGCCACCGACTGCCGGTGTTCCGTTGTCACAGTTGTCGCTGCGAGCACGACCCCATTCGACAGCGTCCGTCGTCAGGGACTGGCCTGCTTCGAATAATTGACTAAAAGGTTGGGGTGAGACCTGACAGACCGTCGAATCCCAAATCAGGTCGGAGCCGCTCATGATGACGTACTTCTGCTTATCCGTTCCGACCTCGAGCGTGCACGCCGTCGTTCCTGCGTTGGTGATCGTCATCGAAAACTTCGGAAATTCACCCGCAGCATAGGATTCCTGGTTCGTCTCAGCTCGAAGCGAAATGTCAGTCGAATTACACTCAACGACCGTTCCCGCGGTCGGGGACGCGACGGGGGCAGGGGTTGTACCCGCGTTGAATGCCGAGAACAGCGTCCAGATACCCGAGAACACCAAAATGGCGAGGACGAGCACAATTGCGCGCCGACGCCAGTAAATCGAAGGGGGAAGGGGTCCCGCGGGATCGAGAAACGCGTTCATATTCCGAGGGTACGCGCGTCGAACGGGCGATTCGGGTGACGCGCCGAACCTACAACACCTTGAGCATTCGGGTGTTTCCCAGGGTATTGGGCTTTACGCGGGCCAAATCGAGGAACTCGGCGACGCCTTCGTCATGCGACCGCGCGAGTTCGGCAAACACCTCGGGTGTGACGATACTCGGAGTCTCAGTATCGGATCCGACCTCTCCGATGACGGCAAATCCCAGATGTCCGAAAAACCCTGTTTCAAAAGTTAGACAAAACAGTCGTTCAAGACCAAGTGATCGCGCGTCGGATTCCAGCGCAGACAGCACAGTCTTGCCGACACCCATTCCCCGGCTCGATTCGGCGACTGCCACGGTTCGAATCTCTCCGAGGTCGCGCCATAAAACGTGAAGGGCACCGCAACCAACAACCGTTCCAGATGAGTCTTCGGCCACGACAAACTGTTGAATGGATCCGTATAAAACGACCGCGTCTTTACCCAAAAGAATTCGTTGCGCGACAAGTGGCTCAATCAGCGTTTCAATCGCGCCAACGTCCGCGGTGCGGGCCGGGCGAACAGATACAGACATTACGTCAGTCTAGGCTGGCGCCTATTCCGACGGCGCGTTTTCTCCAGAGTCGGTTGTTGCCACATCGGGTGTTGAGTCCGCCGGAACTTTCGCCGACTTCGACGGGCGACCCGTGACGGGCTCTTCCGTGGGAAGAATCGAACCGGTCATCACCGCCGTGAACTCGTCATCCGCGAAGTCCACGAGGACGTGCTGACCGATGGCAAGTTCCCCGTTGAGAATCTTTTCCGACAGCATGTCCTCGACCTCGTGCTGGATCGCGCGACGCAGAGGCCTGGCGCCGAGCATTGGGTCCCAGCCAATCGTGAGCAACTGGCGACGAGCAGCATCCGTCACATCGAGAGTCATGTCGCGGTCGAGCATGCGCTCGCGCAGTCGACGGACGAACAGGTCGACGATCTGCAGCAGTTCGTCCTGAGACAATTGCGGGAACACGATGGTCTCGTCGACACGGTTGAGGAATTCGGGCTTGAAGTGCTTTTTGAGTTCCTCGATAACCTTCGAGCGCATCGCCTTGTAGGACTGTTCCGAGTTGCCTTGCAACGTGAAGCCGACGGGACCGCCGGTGATGTCCTTCGTTCCCAGGTTCGTCGTCATGATGATGACGGTGTTCTTGAAGTCAATGACACGTCCCTGACCGTCGGTCAGACGACCCTCTTCGAGGACCTGCAACAGCGAGTTGAAGATATCGGGGTGTGCCTTTTCGATCTCGTCAAACAAGACGACCGAGAACGGCTTCCGACGGACGCGCTCGGTGAGTTGACCGCCTTCTTCGAATCCGACGTATCCGGGAGGCGCACCGAACAAACGGGACGCCGTGTGCTTCTCGCCATATTCGGACATGTCAAGTGAAATGAGCGCATCTTCGTCGTCAAACAGGAATTCGGCAAGGGCCTTGGCGAGTTCCGTCTTCCCCACACCGGTCGGACCGGCGAAAATGAACGATCCGGAAGGACGCTTAGGGTCCTTTAGTCCCGCACGAGTTCGGCGGATGGTCTTGGATAGAACCGAAATAGCCTCTTCTTGGCCGATGACGCGCTGGTGCAGCGACTTCTCCATCATGAGAAGGCGGGCGCTTTCTTCTTCGGTCAGCTTGAACACGGGGATACCCGTCGCTTGTGCGAGAACCTCGGCGATGATGCCTTCGTCCACGGTTCCCAGTTCGCCCTTGTCGCCCTTACGCCATTCCTTCTCAAGGCGAAGGCGCTCACCCAGCAGCTTCTTCTCTTCGTCACGCGCCTTTGCCGCGCCTTCGAAGTCTTGGTTTTCAATAGCCTTTTCCTTCTCGGCGCGAACGACAGCAATCTTGTCGTCGAATTCGCGAAGCTCCGGCGGTGACGACAGGATCGACAACCGCAGGCGTGCGCCGGCTTCGTCGATGAGGTCGATTGCCTTGTCCGGAAGGAATCGATCTTGCACGTACCGGTCGGCGAGCGTCGCCGCGGCCGTTAGAGCGCCATCCGAAATCGACACCTTGTGGAAAGCTTCATATCGGTCACGAAGCCCTTTGAGGATGTTGATGGTGTGGGCCACAGACGGTTCGTTGACCGTCACGGGCTGGAAACGACGCTCGAGTGCCGCGTCCTTTTCAAAGTACTTGCGGTATTCGTCCAAGGTCGTCGCACCGATGGTCTGAAGTTCGCCACGCGCGAGCATTGGCTTGAGGATGCTGGCCGCGTCGACCGCGCCTTCCGCTGCACCCGCGCCAACGAGCGCGTGGATCTCGTCGATGAAGACGATGATGTCGCCACGGTTGCGGATTTCCTTGGTGACTTTCTTGAGGCGTTCCTCGAAGTCACCGCGGTAGCGGCTTCCGGCGATGAGGCTTCCCAGGTCGAGCGTGTAGACCTGCTTGTCCTTGAGCGTCTCGGGGACTTCACCCTTGACGATCGACTGAGCGAGTCCCTCGACGACGGCCGTCTTGCCGACGCCCGGTTCACCGATGAGGACGGGGTTGTTCTTGGTGCGGCGGGAAAGGATCTGCATGACGCGTTCCATTTCCTTCTCGCGCCCAATAACGGGGTCGAGTTTGCCGTCACGTGCCGCCTGCGTGAGGTTGCGCCCATACTGGTCGAGAATCGTTGATCCCTTGTCGGACGACGTCGATTCGGTTCCACCGACGACCGCAGATTCCTTGCCCTGGTAACCAGAAAGCAACTGGATGACGGTCTGACGAACGCGCGTGAGGTCAGCGCCGAGCTTGACGAGGACCTGGGCGGCAACGCCCTCGCCTTCGCGAATGAGACCGAGAAGGATGTGTTCCGTGCCGATGTAGTTGTGCCCTAACTGCAGCGCTTCGCGGAGGCTCAGTTCGAGAACCTTCTTGGCGCGGGGCGTGAACGGGATGTGTCCGGTCGGGGCGGTTTGTCCCTGCCCGATTATTTCCTGAACCTGTTCACGCACGTTGTCGATCGAGATGGAGAGTTCAGCGAGCGCCTTCGCGGCGATGCCATCGCCCTCGCGAATGAGACCGAGCAGGATATGCTCGGTGCCGATGTAGTTGTGGTTGAGCTGCTTTGCCTCTTCTTGGGCAAGCACCACTACTCGGCGGGCCCGGTCCGTAAATCGTTCAAACATCGCGTCATCTCCTTCACGCAGTTGCGTGGATCATTAATGCGAGGGTAACGCCGTCGCGTGCGTCGATGGGGCGATTTCGCCGAGGGCAAAACCCTACGAACCGGCAATCCCTAAATGAAGCAAAATTGCATGTGCGACGCGCCTTGCCAATTCGGGCGGAACGGCGTTGCCGATTTGCTTGTATTTTGCCGCAACGCTTTTTCCAAGGAAATTGAATTCATCGGGGAAAGACTGAAACCTTGCTACCTCGCGAATTGTATAGCGCCTTGGCAGGTGCGGGTGCAGAATGCCTGAATTTTCCGGAGTTGCCGCGGCTGTGACGGTACCCATAACCTCTTCAGGTGCGAACCTACGATAGAAGTTAGGGGAATGGTAGCGCGCCATATTTTCTTTGATTCTCACCAGTCGCGCGGGCAACTTCTCGTCTGGAACGTTTTTCCACGACCCCCCCGGTGGGATGAAGTTCACGAGGTCCATGGCCTGAGGGCTAAGTGGCCAATGTTCCTCCGCGGAAGTTGCATTTCCGAACGGTTTTGCCAAGACCTCGCCGACCGTTTTTCCTTCCGCGGTTTCAATTAAGTCAAAATTGAATGGCCCAAGGTTTAAGTCGGTCCGAATCCCAATTATGAACACTCGATGGCGGTTTTGCGGAACACCGTGTTTCCTGGCGTTCAACAGGCGGTGGCCAACCGAATATCCGCGCGTTGCCAATTCGTGTTCGATGGCGTCAATCAACAATCCGCCGTCAGGGTTCCTCATCGACAAGAGTCCCCGCACGTTTTCAAACACGACAACTTTTGGCTTTAAATATTCAACGAACTTTAACGTCTCCCAGAAGAGAGTGCCCCTGGGATCGGCAGTTCCCAATCGTGAGCCAGCGTTAGAGAAAGGCTGACATGGAAATCCAGCAAGCAAAACGGTAGCCGGGCCGGTTTCGTTGACCGCAATTTCTTGAATGGGTCTGGGATCAATTGGACCCAAATTGTTCGCATAAGTATTTACCGCGTCAAGAAAGAAATCATTAGCAAAACCTAAGTCAAATCCTGCGGCGCGAAAACCAAAGTCGAGCCCTCCGCATCCGGAAAAGAATGAAACTACTCTTTTTGTGCTGCCAAGATTATGGGCGGTGCCGGTAAATTCCTTGAAATCATCAAGGTCAAACAACGCCGATTTCGATTTCGACAAATCGCTCTCTCGCGATTGGACTAGGCCACCACGAACCCACCTTCTCAACTCTGATTCGTCTATCTTCAAGTTTGCTGAAACATCGCTAAGAGCCATGATGTTGCGACTTTGACTCACTTGGTTGATTCCTTTGTTCGTGACATTGACCACAATATGCGGAACACCGTAATTCGCGTTGCATTGCACACATCAGCAAGTTTCTTTAGAGTATTTTTCATGAGCTTCGTCAATCCTAGTTTTGTCACTCCGGACGCAGTCCGTTGGGCCCTCGCTGAATTAAAGAAACGGCAGAGCGATCAAAGCGCACTATTTCTCCAAATCGCTCTCGCCCGTTTCCCAAAAGTTCCCCCACGCGCGGAAGGCGAGGCACCATTCATTGGGGAATTGATGCGTTACATCGGTGTTCCAAAACCGAACGGTTCACACCAAATCTTTAACCCCATGAGGGGAGAGTGGCTCGCAGAGAACTATGTTGGCAGCACCATTTTCGGGCGCCTCCTAAACGGCAGCCATTGGTGGACAATTGGCGAGATGGCCATTTTGGAACGTGTCCCGTCCACGGGTCTTCCAGCGGTAATTCGCCCAACGGAGGAAACTTTCCAGAAGCTCATGCAACGGACAAAATCGCCATATCTCCATGCAGGCCAGCGCCTACCAAGGGTCGCGACTGCAATTTTGTACTTTCGTGGCGTCGATGTTGGCCAACTTAGCGTTTCCGATCCTGAAACGCTCTGGCGGGTGTACTTTGAGCAGGCGTTGGGTTCGTTGAATCTCCTTGAAAAACTGTTTGAACGTCCAGGCGAAAATGCAATCTTTTGGGGCGAGCTTTTTCAAACTTCAAAACCTACACAAGAAGAACTTCGAGCCTGCTATCCAGTTGGGGGGCCGAAGGCCCAAATCGGAATCTACGCCAGCGATATGGAAGAAATTCAATCTAAACTCAAACCAAACGAGAACGAGGCCGATTTTATTAGTCGTCTCTTGAGAGGAAATGCATAAATGACCGTCCCTAAAATTTTATTAGGCAACCCCTCGCCTCGAAACGAGCAGCGGTACTTTAGAGGTAAATCAATGTCAGTCTGGACTGGTTTCGCATTAGTCTCGAACGTTACTGGCTGGGTCGCTAACCCCCGGCTAGAACTCCACCTAAAGCGGTTTAAAGAGGCTCACGCAGATCGCGAACCAAACCAAGATGAGATTCTTGAAATCATGTCGCGTGAACGTGAGTTCAGCTTGTCGGAACTTGTGGTAGACATTCGTGAAAACGGAGTGAGAACTCCCGTGATCTTGAGTAATTCAGGTGTATTACTTGATGGGAATCGACGTTTTTTTGCCGTTCGCAAATTGATTAGCGAGACTGAAGTAAGCGACCCAAAGCTAAGTGATTACCAACGAGTACCCGTGATTGTTCTTGCGGAAAACTGCACAAAGGAGGATGAAGACTTAGTTCTCTGGCATGAGAATTTCTATCCTGACCTGAAAAAACAATGGCCCGATTACGTGCTCGCGACTTTCATCTCAGACAGGCTCGAGGCTGGTGACACCGCCAGTGAGGTGGCCAAAATGTTTGGGTGGTCTGTCGCTAAGGTTCGAGACACCAACAAGATCATGCGGCTGATTAATGACTTCATCGTTTTTGCAACAACTGCATTGGAGGACGAAGGGTTGGGGTTGCCTGATCTCGAGGGCGAGAAACTTGCCTCGGAGAACTACCAATTTTTCAATGAGGCCCAGAAGTCTTTCCACGAAAAAATTGAAGCAGATTTTGAATTCAAGAAACAGTTTTTCCGATGGATTTATGAGGGAAAATTCTCTAGTTTCCAACAGGTTCGCGTTGCTGCTATCGCATGGGAAAACCCTTCACTGCGGGAGGACTTGAAGTCGAGCGACAGTGAAGCCGCCGCGAGGGTTCTTGCAACAAT
>WLFX01000069.1 GCA_009703545.1 Actinomycetota bacterium | reverse complement strand
GAACGAGAGAAAACCCGTGTCCCTCATTGTGCAAAAGTTTGGTGGCTCTTCGGTCGCTGATGCTGAAAGCATCATGCGCGTGGCCCGTCGAATCGTTGCGACACGTGAGTCGGGACATGATGTCGTCGTAGCCGTATCGGCTATGGGGGACACCACCGATGAGCTCGTCGACCTCGCCCATCAGATCACCGATGCGCCCGACCCGCGCGAACTCGACATGCTTCTCACCACGGGTGAGCGAATCTCGATGGCGTTGTTGGCGATGGCGATCAAAAGTCTTGGTCACGAAGCGCGCTCGTACACGGGAAGTCAGGCTGGCATGATGACGACAGCGCAGCACGGAGCTGCTCGAATCGTTGACGTGTCCCCTGATCGAATCCGTGAAGCACTGGACGATGGCGCGATCGCCATCGTTGCGGGTTTTCAGGGGTTCAATCGCGATTCCAAGGACATCACGACTCTTGGTCGAGGGGGGAGTGACACAACGGCGGTTGCGCTCGCAGCGGCGCTCGGTGCGGAAGTGTGTGAAATCTATACGGACGTTGACGGCGTGTTCACCGCCGATCCTCGAATTGTGCCCAAGGCCCACAAAGTCGACCGTGTCACGTTTGAAGAGATGTTGGAACTCGCCGCTGCGGGAGCGAAGGTATTGCATATTCGCGCGGTCGAGTATGCGCGTCGGCACGGTGTGACCATCCATGTCCGTTCGAGTTTTGCGGAAACAGAAGGTACGTTCGTCATTGCAGATAGGGGAGAAAACATGGAAGAGCCCATCATCACTGGTGTTGCCGGCGATCTGTCCGAGGCAAAAATCACCGTCATCGGCGTCCCCGACATTCCGGGTAAAGCCGCGGAAATATTCACCATCGTTGCGGGCACCGGCGCAAACATTGACATGATTGTGCAAAACGTCTCTGCTCAGGCGACCGCTCTGACCGATATCTCGTTCACGCTTCCGAAAACCGACGGCGAAAAAACCCTCCAGGCGCTTCGCACCGCCCAAGACAAGGTCGGCTTCAGCGACGTCGCTTTCGACGACAACATCGGGAAGCTCTCTGTCGTCGGTGGCGGTATGCGAACCAACGCTGGTGTTTCGGCACAACTCTTCACAGCGTTATTCGAGGCCGGCATCAACATGGAAATGATCTCGACCTCAGAGATTCGGATTTCCGTCATCACGCGCGGCGAGGACCTCACTCGAGCTATGCAGGTTGTGCATACCGCCTTCGGGCTCGACGGCGACGTCGATGCTGTTGTCTACGCCGGAACGGGGCGATGATGGGCGCTCGTATCGGTGTTGTCGGTGCGACGGGGCAAGTCGGTACCGTCGTCCGGCAACTGTTATCCGATCGCGCGTTCCCCATTGATGACATTCGGTTTTTCGCATCCTCTCGAAGTGCGGGCACGGTGCTCTCGTTCGCGGGCAAAGACATCGTTGTCGAAAACACAGAAACAGCCGATCCGGCGGGTCTCGACATCGCCATCTTCTCGGCGGGGGCGACACTGTCCAAAGCGCAGGCCCCTCGATTTGCCGAAGCGGGCGTTACGGTCGTTGACAACTCCAGTGGGTGGCGCATGGACCCTGAGGTTCCGCTTGTCGTCTCAGAAGTGAATCCGCACGCGATTGCTGATGCGGTCAAGGGCATCATCGCGAACCCGAACTGCACGACAATGGCGGCGATGCCAGCTTTGAAGCCACTCGACCTCGAAGCCGGGCTCGTGCGCCTTCAAGTGGCGACTTATCAGGCAACATCCGGAGCTGGACTCTCGGGTGGCGCAGAACTGTTCAATCAGGTTGCCGCGACCGCAGGACAAGACCTTATGGGGCTCATTCACAACGGTCGTGCCGTTGAATTCCCGAAACCCGCGACGTTCCCGCGCACCATCGCGTTCAATGTCATTCCGCAGGCGGGAAACTTCGTGGATGACGGATTGGGCGAAACGGACGAGGAAAAGAAGCTTCGAAACGAAACCCGCAAGATTCTGGAACTTCCGAACTTGCTTGTTTCGGGGACGTGCGTTCGTGTCCCCGTATTCACTGGGCATTCCTTGTCAATTCACGCGCAGTTCGATCGCCCCATCACGGCGGAGCGCGCGCGCGAAATTCTCGCGACGGCTCCGGGAGTGACGCTGATGGATGTCCCGACGCCGCTTGATGCGGCGGGGATTGACCCCAGCCTCGTCGGCCGAATCCGTCAGGACCAATCGTTCGACGACGGAAAAGGACTTGTTTTCTTTGTGTCTAACGACAACCTTCGCAAAGGCGCCGCGCTCAACGCCGTTCAAATCGCCGAACTCGTTGTCGATCGAAAGGGTCTTCGTTAACCCTTTCGCATCGAACGGATAGTGCGGATGATGAGTTGGATAACCGCGTAAATTAGCAAGGCCGCCAACAGCGGGTTCGCCCATTCCACCGGCGTGATTGTGGCCAGCCAGACGCCCAGCGTGGACGAGAGGGCCATCGGAATTCCGAGCGACATCCCCGCTTTCCAATTCACCACTCCTGCTCGTGATGATCCGATAGTTCCCGAAACGGCTGCAGGGAACATGGCAATCAACGACAGTGCTTTCGCGGTGAGGTCGCTGACGCCGAATCCGAGCACAAGCAATGGCAAAAGGAGGAGGCCCCCACCGATTCCCAAAAGTCCAGCGGCGAATCCCATCGCAGCACCGGATACAATCAGCCCGACAACAATCACAATTGACCATTCGAGGTGACTGTTGCGATCGGGCAACTGGTACAGAACCTGAATCGCGGCGAACAGCAAGATGGTGATGAAAATCCAACGAACGGTGACGGTTTTCCAGGTTCGAAGGGCCCACGCCCCCAGTGGCGCTGTAATAGTTGATCCGATGGCGATGATGAGGCCGAAAACCGTTTGGTCCAGAGGCACGCTTCCCGACACCAAAAACGCTGACGCCGCAACGAGCGAGGTGGGTATGATCGCAGCGAGTGACGTGACGGATGCCTGACGCTGATCTATGTGAACCACAAGAATGAGCAGGGGGACGACGATGATGCCCCCGCCGACACCAAAGAATCCCGAAAAGAGTCCTGCGAAGAGCCCGATGGCCGTAAAGGCTGCAACGCGGGGCGCGACGGGTGTGCTGGGCATCAAACCAGCCTATAGGCGCGGATAGGATGGTCGGGTGACCAAGATTGTTGACGTCGTCCTCGTAGGTGGGGGCATCATGAGTGCCACTCTTGGTTCGCTTCTGCGGAGGCTCGAGCCCAACTGGACGATTTCACTGTTCGAGCGCGGGCCCGGCCTCGCTCCCGAATCGTCAAACCCTTGGAATAACGCTGGGACAGGCCACTCGGCATTGTGCGAATTGAATTACACGCCCGAACAGCCAGACGGCAGCGTCGTAACGACCGGTGCAATCAAAGTCAACGAAGAGTTCCAGTTGTCGCGAGAATATTGGTCCGCCTTGGTGAATGACGGAACAATCCCTGACCCGTCATCTTTTCTCGTCCCCGTCCCACACATGTCGTTCGTATGGGGCGCCGACAATGTTGCGTATCTCAAGACTCGCTACGAGGCGTTGAAGAACCACCCCCTTTTCCCCGGAGCTGAATTCACGGATGACCCGAAAGTCATTCACCAGTGGGCTCCTCTTGTCATGCCAGGTCGATCGAAGTCCGAACCGGTGGCGGCGACGCGTTTTCAGAACGGCACCGACATTGACTTCGGCGCACTGACAAAAATCCTCGTCAACTCGATCGCAGGGCCGAAGACAGAGGTCCACATCAATCATTCGGTTCGATCGATTCGCCGTCGTAAGGACGGTCTATGGAATGTCGTCGTGCGTAACGAAGTTGGCCGAACCCCGTTCACGGTTGTCGCCAAATTTGTGTTCGTTGGAGCCGGGGGTCATGCCCTGAACCTCTTGCAACGCGCTGGTATCCCCGAAGTTCGCGGCTATGCGGGATTTCCGGTGTCCGGTCAGTTTTACCGATGCGACAACCCCGAGGTCGTCGCACGCCACAATGCGAAGGTCTACGGCAAATCGGCGGCTGGCGCCCCACCGATGTCTGTTCCTCATCTTGACACTCGTGTCGTGGATGGCACGTCGAGTTTGCTCTTTGGCCCTTACGCGGGGTTCACGCCCAAATTCCTCAAGGCGGGATCGTGGTGGGACCTTCCCCGTTCAATTCGCTTCGGGAACATCATCCCGATGCTCGGGGTGGCAGTAACAAACCTGGGCCTTATCAAGTACCTCGCGACCGAAGTTTTTGCTGGACGCGCGAAGCGCATGGCGGCGTTGCGGGAATATTTCCCCGAGGCGAACCCCGCTGACTGGTATGGATATTCCGCAGGGCAGCGCGTTCAGGTCATCGCCAAAGATGCCGACAAGGGCGGTGTCCTCAAGTTCGGTACCGAAGTGGTTTCCCACGCCGACGGATCAATCGCCGGGCTTCTCGGTGCCTCGCCTGGGGCGTCCACGGCGGTCGCCGCGATGCTCAACGTTCTCGCAACCTGCTTCCCGTCCAAGATGTCCACGTGGGGCACAAAGATCTCTGCGCTCGTTCCGTCCTATGGAACGGCACTTGCGACCAATTCGGCTGCCGCACGCGCTTCACTCAAGCGCACGGCCGCCGTACTTGGTATTCGCTAGTTTCTTTGCCCGGGCGACCAACGTAACCTGGGACGGGGCGGATTCGCCCTGGGCGGTGACGGCGATCACTCGGACGTAAAGCCCGCCACGGCCTGGTTTCTGCAATTCAAGCCTTGGGGCGGCCGAAATGGAATCGGGCCATACGGTGAATCCGCGGTTTTTGTATCGGCTCTTGTGAACAATGAAGTCGATGACGGGCGCTCCACCGGAATCCCCAACACGCCATCCCACGGTGATGGACTTTCGCGTCGCACTAATGACCGCGACATCGACCGGCGGGCTAGGGGGACGGACCGTTGGTGGTGGGTCTGCGGCGGGTGGGTCTGCGACGGGTGGGTTGATAATCGGAGGATCAACGACCGGAGGATCAACAACCGGAGGACCCACAACTACCGGTGGTTCCACCACCGGAGGATCCACGACCGGAGGATCCACGACGGGAGGGTCGATGACGGGAGGGTCGATGACGGGAGGGTCTATGGCCGGGGGTGTCACGACCGGTGGCGAGATCGGCATTACAAATGCAGATTCTGACGCGACACTTTCACCAACGGTATTGACCGACGTCACGGTGACGCGATAGTCGACGCCGTTGGTCAGTCCTGGCACGGACGCACTCGTGATTGGCGTATCAAATTCAGTAATGACGACGTTCTCCCGCCAGATGCGAATGCGATAACCAGTAATGGAGTCTCCGCCGTCGTTCGATGACGCAGACCATTCCAGGTTCACCGCACCGTCAACCGCGGTGGCGTTCAGCGAGGTCGGAGGATCGGGAACAGTTGCGGGTGTGACGAGGGCGGGTTCTGATGCGACGCTGTCCCCGACCGAATTGATGGCGCTGACAGTAACTGAGTAGGTAGTTCCGTTGTGGAGTCCTCGGATCGAGTGCGGCGATTCCGTGGCGATGAACCGTTTTGGTGGTTTGTCTCCGGTTTGAACCTGAATTCGATAGCTGGCGATGGCGTCTCCACCGTCGTTCGATGGTGCGGTCCACGAGACGTCGGCCCCTTGATCCTGCCGCAGGGCGGTTATATCGAGAGGCGGGTCGGGAACAGTTGCAGGTGTTACGAGGGCGGGTTCTGATGCGACGCTCTCACCAACAGTATTGACCGAAGTTACGACAACCCGATACTCGGTGCCGTTATCGAGTCGATCCAAAACAATACTTTCACTCGACGTCTCGACTTCTGCTAGGGCGGTGGACTCTCTCCAGATGCGAACGCGATACCCAGTAATGGGGTCTCCACCGTCGTTCGTTGGCGCTGTCCATGAGACGTCGGCCGCTGAGTCCAACCTGCGGACAG
>WLFX01000068.1 GCA_009703545.1 Actinomycetota bacterium | reverse complement strand
GTCGAGTTTATCGCGGCGGGCAGGTTGCTCGGCGGTAAAGTTGAGGTCATGCGCCGAATCGTCACCGCCATCGCCCTGTCCTCTGCCCTCGTCCTGTCGGGATGCACCACCGCGGCGGACCCTGGCGATAAAGAGGCCTGCACCGTCTGGTCGCAAGCGCAGAAATCAATGCTGCAGACCGTCGCCGTCATCGTCGAGGTCGCGAAAGACCCGAAGGGACTAACCGAAGACGTCGCCACGGCGTTCAACAAGAGCCGCAACGAACTTCTCGTCGCCTACGAAAAAGCCAAAGAGCTCGCGACGAGCAAAGACCTGAAAGAAGCACTTGAGAAGGGCCTCGACGCCGACTCAACCGTCTATTACGACCTCGCCGGAGCGACGCAAGAGCGCATGCAAGCCTCGATCGCCGCGGTCGGTGCCCTGGTGTCGTCCTGCCTCATCGCGGGTGTCGACGTGTCCGAGGTTCTCGGCACGAAAAAGTAATGAACCACTATTTCGATCCGGGCGACGGCGAGTGGACCTCACGCGAAATCCAGGTCGTCCTCCACGGCCGCGACTTCACCCTCGAGACCGCCGCCTCGACGTTCAGCCCCGAACACCTCGATACGGGCACGCGCATTTTGCTCGAGACAGTTCCGGATCCAATTGGGGCGGTCCTCGATATCGGATGCGGGTGGGGTCCGATTGCACTCACCGCGGCGTTGCGTTCGCCAGAATCGACCGTCCGGGGAATCGATGTCAACCAGCGCGCACTCGAGTTGACGCGACGCAACGCGGTGCGGGTCGGGGTGTCGAACGTGACCGTTGGGCTGCCCGACGAGGTTCCCGATGACCTGCGATTTGACACCATCTGGTCGAACCCGCCCATCCGGGTCGGCAAAGCCGAATTGCACGCGATTCTTGAAACGTGGATTCCGCGACTGAACCCGGGCGGCGAGGCGTGGCTCGTCGTGGCGAAAAGTTTGGGGGCAGAGTCGTTACAGAAGTGGCTGGGCGAGCGCTGGCCCGACGCCGAGGTGTCAACGGCCGAGATCGCGAAGGGTTTTCGGGTTATCGAATTCGTCGCGCCGGGGGTTTAGTAATCGTCCGCCCAAAGCGGTTCAGTCTGCGCGTCAGTCATGTTGACGATTTCGAATTTTTCATCGCCCACCATGAAAGATCCCTCACGCCATTGGATTTCGCGGAGCAACGGACCAAAGAATTCCTTGAGCCACGTGTCGACCGCTTCGTCCACTGAGATATCCGGTGAACTCGCTGGTACCGCGTTGATGATGTAACTGCCGACCAGTGCGTGGACATCCTCCTCGAACTCTTCGTGAATTCCCACCCAGTGTTGAAAGAGAGTCGTGACGAAAAACCGAGAGCGAATGGGTGAACTTATGAATGCCATCGCGAAATCGACGAACGCCCGGGGTGCCGGCGCGTTGAAGTCTCCGCCCACGAGCCCGACCGATTCGATCGCTTTCGACGGTCGATCGAAAAAGAAGTTGACGGTGTATTCGCGGATGTGAGGCAACATTCGCACCTCACAGATCGAACAATAGTCGCCTGCCTGGACCTTATGAAAGCAGTCGAATTCATGCCGGGCAGCATTGGATCCTGCGCGAAAGACGGCCGGGAGTCCCTTGGCATTGATAAAACTGAACATCAACATTCGAACGTGATCCTTCCTCGAATTTATGACAACAGACTAGACCTCAATCGTGTTGGCGTGGGCGAGTTCGACGGTTCCACTGAGCGACAGGTGCTCGCCGTCCTCTGTTGGGAACATCTGGACGCCGAGGCTGCCGTCTGGCATGTCGACCCGCCAATTGTGAGGCGCACCCGGACCTACTCGGTGACGAGTGACGAGGGCCACGGCGGCTGCGGCGGTTGCCCACGATTGGGTTGCGTGTGTGGCGTTGTCGTTCATCCGCACACTAAGTCGGCCAATCCCGTCATCGACGAGCGGATCGAATGGCTCGACGGTGACCGCGTCGAGAGCATCGGAAACTCTGTTCACCACAAACATCGTGGGATTGGAGTTGGTGCTGTCACCATCGAATTTCCAGCGGCCTAGATCGACCCGGAACACACCGTTCGAACCAACTTGGACGTCTTTCACGCCGTGTCGGGTGGCGATTGCGATGCGGTCGCCGTGTTTGAGGTCGACGAGGTCCTCGGCCATCAGGAACGCGACGAACACGCGAAGGGCGTTCCCGCACAACTCAGCGTTCGAGCCGTCGGGGTTTCGATGGTCCATGAACCACTCGGCGTCGGGGTCCGTCTCGAGAAGGGCCACACCCTCGGGGATGTGCTCGCTGCGAACAGCACGGATCACCCCATCGGCACCACCACCATGGATTGCAACGGTGAGCACCGCGCATTCGGCGTTCGTCAGGTCGATTGCACCAGTCGGGTCGCTGAAGAGCGCGAAAACGTTTCCAGTTGCGTGACCCCTCGTGATCTTCAGCACCCGCGTCATCAACCCAGACTATTCACCTTTCCCCTGCGGGCAAACGGTTCGATGCCGCTCGATGTTCTCGAGGAAAGTTTCGGGTCGAAACAATGCAAGCTTTCCTGTCCACGTCAACGGCGTCACGTGACCACACCCACTACACACCACCTGCCGAGTGATTGATTCGCCGTCGGCTGATGACACGGTCACGAAACAGCATGCATCCTCACCGTAATAGACATCGCGATGGCCCGGCTCTGAGAAAAACCAGCTCTCGAGTTTCTCATCCCGCAACGGTTGCCTCACACCTGCAGTGAACATCAGGAATGAAACCTTCCGTCCATATCTCCGTGCCACCCGTGTCGGAACATCCGCCACGAGTCCGCAACTGCAGACCACCCGAAGTTTGCCATCTGGTTCGTGCGCGAGTTTGACGATGTCGTGACTGTATCGCTGCTGGTAATCGTGAATTGTCGGAATCCAATCAACAGTCGACAGGATGCTCGCGACGTGACCGTGAATCTGGGCGACGATACGGTCCTCAAAGACACCGAGAACAAACCTTTCTTCCCACAGATTCTTTGTCGACTCGATGAACGTCGTTCGCCACTCGATCCACGCTTTCATATCGTCGAAGGTTTCGATGTACTGGGGCGAATCAGTCAATCGTCTCGGCCTCCGCATCCTCGTCGTGCGCACTCGCCGCCGCCTCACGTTCCTTCGCGTCGCGTCGCGCTTTGAACGCCGCACCCGGACCGTGACCCCAGAGATACATGTCGCCGTCCCAGATTTCTGTGCCAGGTTGAGGGCAGTGGTTGTTGTGCATGTCGATCGGGTACCGATGCGCATACTTTTCGAAGTCGGTCCATTCGCCGGACATCGGATAGTCGGGCAACATCCATCCAGTCATTCGATCGTTCGGCAGCATCCATCCGCACGTGTGGCATCGAAGCTCGAGAAAGGGCTCTTGGTCGAGCCCTGGTTCACGAAGCCGTACCAAGAACCCACCCAGCACCGTCTTCTCGAGCGGGTCGCGGTGTCCGGGATGTTCAAAGAATTCGCGTTGTTTCGCGATACTCGCCGATGGGTGGTTTTCTGCAAAGAACTTCGACCAGTAATTTCCCGGCCGGAGCGAATCCTTGTCGTTGAGCATGTCTATCGGCACAACGAGCCCGCACGTGCAGGTGACGTGCATCTTGCCGTTGTCGTCAACTCGCGCCTCCGCCGAATCATGCACGAAGAACTTCTGGCAATGCGCAATCAGTCCGACGTTCGGGGTGTTGACACTGCGCTTCCAGGCAGCGAACGACCCGGTTACGATCGGACCAACCGGTTTGTCTGGAATCTGGCCATCCAGAAGCGGATCGAGCCCCTTCATGTCCGCCTTATACCATTTCTTTACCTTGTCGTACCGTGGGTCATAAACCCACGTCGACGGATCGGTTGAATCAACCATCGATGTAACTCCCTTTTCAGGGGTGACGTGTCACCCTTTTTCCGCACGAGATGTCGTGCGGCGCATCATTGGGGCACCGTGGCGGTGATGCTCGGTTGCCTGCGCGGCCAACCCGTGGGGTCGGCGTTGCATCGGGATGCACTCTTATTATGCCCGCGGGCTAGGACATTATTCCCGCGCGTCGAGCGCGCTGAGCGCGTCGATAGCCGCTTCCGACGCGTCGAACCAGGTGATGTTCGGGTTTCGACCGAACCACCCAACCTGGCGCCGGGCGAACTTGCGGGTCAATAGGGCGGTTTCGTCGATTGCTTCTGCCACAGCCATCGTGCCGTTGATGACACCGAGCGCCTGCGCGTAGCCGATTGCGCGTGACGCGGTGACCCCGCGTTCGATTCCGAGCGGGATGAGCGCGCGGACCTCGTCTACGAGCCCGTTCGCGAACATCGCCGCGACGCGGGCATCGAGACGGGCGATCAGTTCTTCGCGCGGAACCTGCAGCCCGATGACCGTCGAGGGTCGCCACGGGCGGTCTTCGGCACCGAGGCCAGAACCGAACGGCTTTCCCGTGATCTCGATGACCTCGAGGGCGCGAAGTAGCCGGCGCTCGTTGCGGGGGTCGATGGCGGCGTAGGCATCGGGGTCTTTCGCCTTGAGTTCGGCGGCGAGCACGTGATTGCCCTCGGCGGCCAGGCGCTCCTCAAGTCGCACTCGAACCTCCGGGTCCGTCCCTGGGAATTCGAAGTCATACAAAACCGACCACACGTACAGTCCGGACCCGCCGACGAGAATGGGGACGGCTCCGCGCGATTCGATGTCGTCAATCGCGGCGCGAGCGTCGATTTGATATTGCGCGACGGACGCCTCCGCGGTCACGTCGAGAACGTCGAGCAGGTGGTGCGGAATTCCGCGGCGCTCGGCCACCGGGACCTTCGCCGTTCCGATATCCATCCCCCGATACAACTGCGAGGCGTCGGCGTTGACAATTTCGACGGGTTGGCCGCTGGCAATGAGCGTCTCGGCCATGTCCAGAGCAACGGCGGACTTGCCGGTTCCCGTCGCGCCGACGATGGCGAGTACCACGACTAGCCCAGCAGGCTCGTGCGGATGCCGGGCAGGCCGAGAGAAACATTGCCCGAGGCGGGCTCGTCACCCACCGCGCAGGACTCGGCTTCGGCGCGATCCCAGGCATCCCCCGAACGAGTGCGACGAATGCGCAGCGGCGACCCGTCGACCGAGTCAGCAAGCAGGTGATACGGCGCGGCGGCGGTGACCGTCACGGTCACGACATCGCCGGGTCGCGGAACGTCCGAACCAGCAGGGACATCAAAATGTGCGAGGCGGAAGTCTTCGGTGCGGCCCGTCATGCGCAGCGAGGCAGCATCTTTGCGGCCCTCGCCCGCGGCGACGAGCACGTTGACGTCCTTGCCGATCTGTGCCTCGTTTTCCTCGAGAGCGATCTGGTTTTGTAGGGCGACGAGTCGCTCGTAGCGGTCTTGAACGACCGCCTTGGGAATCTGGTTGGGCATTTCGGCTGCTGGGGTGCCGGGGCGAATCGAATACTGGAACGTGAACGCCGCGCTGAATCGTGCCAGCCGCACGACTCGAAGTGTTTCTTGGAAGTCCTCTTCGGTCTCGCCGGGGAATCCGACGATGATGTCCGTCGTGATGGCCGCGTTCGGGATTTTCTCGCGAACGCGGTCGAGAATGCCGAGGAACTTCTCGGAGCGATACGACCGTTTCATCGCCTTGAGGACGGCGTCCGAGCCGGACTGCAGCGGCATGTGAAGGCTCGGCATGACCGCGGGGGTCTCGGCCATCGCGTCGATGACGTCGTCGGTGAAGGCGGCGGGGTGGGGGCTTGTGAAACGAATGCGTTCGAGGCCTTCGATCTCGCCGGCGGCGCGAAGAAGTTTGCCGAACGCGAGCTTGTCGCCGAATTCGACGCCGTACGTGTTGACGTTCTGCCCAAGGAAGGTGACCTCGGTCACGCCGTGATCGACGAGAGCCTGGACCTCGCTGAGGACATCACCGGGGCGACGGTCCATTTCCTTGCCGCGAAGGCT
>WLFX01000067.1 GCA_009703545.1 Actinomycetota bacterium | reverse complement strand
TGGGGAGCCCAACGAGTTGAGCGCGAGCGAGGCGATCGTGGCGGTAAGAGCGAGTGCCATTCCCACGATTCCGAAGGTGAGACCCGATCGGGACGTCTCGTGCTTGCTCAATCCGGCGAGGCTCAAAATGAACATGAGCGCCGCAACGATATAGACAGCGGTAGTCAGCATGTCGATGTTCACTTGGTTCCACCTTTGCTAAACATCTTGAGCATTCGACGCGTCACGGCAAATCCACCGAAGATATTGATTGATGCGAGAAGTACGCCGACCGCGGCTATAACCTGAACGACGACATTGGGCGATGCGAGTTGGGCGATTGCCCCCACGACAACGATGCCCGAAATGGCGTTTGTCACGCTCATCAGCGGGGTGTGGAGCGCGTGGTGGACCTTGCCAATCACGTAGAAGCCGACAACCACAGACAGCATGAGCACGAGGAAGTGCTGAGGCAGGGGTGCGGGGGCAAAAGCGCAGATCGCGAGAACGACGGCGAGGCCGATTCCTTTGAGGAGTCCCTTGCGAAGAGGGGACATCACTCGTTTCTCGACGGGAGCCGCTGGTTCGGCCGCGGCCGCTGCTGGGGCCGCTGAAACCTGCACGGGTGGGGGCGGCCATGTCACGGTGCCGTCTTGAACAACTGTTACAGAACGCTGCACGACATCGTCGAAGTCGAGGGTTAGTTTTCCATCTTTTTCGGGAGTCACAAGCTTCAAGAGGTTCAGCATGTTGGTTCCGAAGAGCTGTGATGCTTGCTGGGGGAGTCGGCCGGGAAGGTCGGTGTAGCCCAGAATGACGACGCCGTTCGCGGTAACGACTCGTTTGCCCGCCTTCGAGCCAGCGACGTTGCCGCCCATTCCCGCGGCCATATCGACAATGACACTGCCGGGTTTCATGCTCGCGACGTCGGCCTCGGTCAACAACTTAGGCGCTGGTCGGCCGGGGATGAGTGCGGTCGTGATGATGATGTCAACATCGCGGGCCTGCTCGGAATAAATCTCGGCAGCTCGACGGTCATACGCCGCACTCGTCGCTTTCGCGTAACCGTCGGACGACGCCATCTTCTCGTCAACCTCAACCGCAACGTATTCGCCACCAATCGACTTGACCTGGTCCGCTACCTCGGGGCGAGGGTCGGTTGCTCGCACGATCGCACCCATGCTCGACGCGGTGCCGATCGCGGCGAGTCCAGCAACTCCCGCGCCGGCCACAAGTACCTTCGCTGGTGGAACTTTGCCCGCCGCGGTTACCTGTCCGGTGAAGAGTCGACCGAACTCATAGGCGGATTCGATTACGGCACGGTAGCCACCAAGATTGGCCATTGAACTCAAGACGTCCATCGATTGAGCGCGGGAAATGCGAGGCACCGCGTCGAGCGCAATTGCCGTGAGTCCACGCTTGGCCATTGCGGCGAGGAGTTCCGGCCGGAGCCCGGGCGCCATCACGCCAATCACGGTTGTTCCAGGAGCCATACCTGCAATCTCTGCGTCAGTGGGGGCGTTGACTTTCATCACGATTTCGGACGCCCACGTCTTCTTTTTGTCGGCAACAATCGCGCCAGCGGTCTTGTATTGGGAGTCGGGGAACGACGATTCAGCGCCAGCGCCGCGTTCAACAACGACCTCGTAGCCCAACAGAAGCAATTTCGCGACAGTGTCCGGAGTGGCGGCAACCCGAGTTTCGCCGTCGCCTTCTTTCACGATTCCCAGACGAGCCATGTGCGCAAACCTTCCCGTTTATGCCACTCGTTGTGGCTATTCCGAAACAGGCCCCTCACGCAGAGTGTCATTTTCGGCAGTCTCCAAATTCTATACAGTTGAGACCGCTGCGCCTAAACTCGTCGCATGCGTAAAATTCTCGGTCTCACTCGGTATGCGGTGATTGTTCCCGCGATTGCCTCGATCATCGGGGCACTGCTATTGATGGCCCAAGGGTCAATCGAGATGGTGACGGTGGTGATTCAATCCGTCACCACTCACGAATACATCAAAGACACAGTGGTTGGTGTTTTGACTGCCGTGGATGCGATCCTTTTGGGAACTGTTTTGCTCGTCATTGGCTACGGACTGTACGAACTGTTTGTCGACCCCGAATTGACGGTGCCGGACTGGTTGCAGGTTCACGACCTGGATGATTTGAAGTCAAAACTAATCGGTGTTGTTGTCGCCATCATCGCCGTTGTTTTTGTCGGCGTTTTTGTTGATGCCAATCGGGCAGATGAAGTTCTGTCGTATGGCATCGGAGCAGGTGCACTAGTTGCGGGGCTCGCCGTTTTTGCTCTGGCGACGCGGAAGACAGATAAGCCCGACGGAAAATCGAAGCCCTAATTCCGCACACAGGGCTCAAGACGAGTCAACGTCGATCGTCGGGGAACGTGTCAGCCAAGCAGCGACTTCATCTGCTTGTAGATGACTCCAGCCGCCCACACGGGATTGATGCGAGAGAGAATGTCCATCGTTTTCGCGTCCTGACCTGTGGTGATACGAGGAGTGTTGTTCTCGATGGCATCAACCATCATGCGAGCGGCAACATCGGCGGCCAACTGGGGGAACGTGCTCGCCGCCTCGGAACTTGCCGCGGGAACCTTCATCCCCGAATTTTGAGCAATGTTGGTAGCAGTTGCACCCGGGAACACAATCGTGACGCCAACCTTGGTGTCAAGCAGTTCAGATCGGAGCCCCTCGGTCATGAGTTTCACAGCCGCCTTGGACGCGCCATAAATGCTTTGGCCAGGAACGGGTGCATAAGCACCCATGGACGAGACATTGAGGATGTGCGCTTCGGGACGCTTGAGCAGACCTGGGAGGAATGCCTTGACCAGCCGAAGCGGTCCATAAAAGTTGACATTCATAACGTGTTCGGCGTCGGCGATGTCGAGATCGTTGATAGTGACGAACGGTTGAATTATGCCGGCGTTGTTTATCAATCCATCGGCCTGCCCCAGCGCCTTCGTCACTGCAGCGGGTAGTGCCGCAACAGCCTTCGCATCGGTGATGTCGAGAGCGTGAGTGGAAATCTTTCCGCCCAGCGCCGTGACGAGTTTGGCGGTCTCGGCGAGAGACTCAGCACGCATGTCGACCGCGGCGACAGACGCCCCACGTCGAGCGAGTTCAAGGGCAAGTTCGCGGCCCATGCCGCTTCCTGCTCCGGTGACGACAATGACCTTTTTCTGGACCTTCATGGCGGTGTTCCCCTTAGCGATGTTCGTTAATGCTGACCATACGCCTCATCACAGCGAAGTGTGAGGCTTCGCCAAACAGGAAAAACGTTATTTCGCCAGGTTCGATTCGATTGCGTCGATGATCGCGGGGTCCATCGGAACGGTGGTTGGCCGGAACCGGAAGACCCGCAGGTCGGGCGTGACGACAAACTTTTCGAAATTCCAGCGGATGTTGCCCGCACTTCCACGCTCGTCCTTTGTCTTCGTCAGTTCGGCATAGAGCGGGGACCGACTCTTGCCATTGACCTTCACGGCGTCAAAAATTGGGAAGGTAATTCCCCACTTTGTTGCGCAGTATTCGGCGATGGCCTCGTTCGACGACAACTCTTGGAAGAACTGATTCGATGGGAACCCCAGGACGACGAACCCACGCGGACCATATTTCTGCTGAAGAGCCTCGAGATCGGCGTATTGCGGCGACAGGCCACACCGCGACGCAACATTGACGATGAGCAAGACTTTTCCTGCATGTTCACGCAACGTGGTCTCGCTGCCATCGGCAGTCAGGACGGGGATGTCCAGCAGTGAATCGGTCATCGGGATTCCTTCGGTCGAGAGATTTCGGTGGTGTCTAGTGCGAGGTCGGTTTCGACCGCGCGATTGTCGCGAGCCGACTGGGCGAGTATCACGCCACCCAGAACAATACCCGCACCGACCAATTGCACAACATTCAGCGTTTCTCCGAGGATGAGCCAGGCGGCGAGAAAGGCGAAGAGCACCTCGCTGGTTGCGACTATTCCCGACCGCGTGGCCTTGAGAACACTAATCGACCACAAGCCCAACGTGAACGTGGTGAACGTGCCGAGCACCACGATGAATACCAAGAGGAACCACGCAGGGCCCGCTATCCCGTCGGCGTCCGCCGAGAAGGGAACGACTCGAGTGAAGACAGCGGGGTCGACAGTCCACCATCCGCTGAACAACGCCCAAAAAACGCTCGCGACGGCCATACCCCAGAAGCCGACGGCCATCGGGTGTCGCACTCCGGTCTGGCGCTCGCCGAGGACAAAGTAGGTCGTGAGAGAAGCAGAAGCCCCTAAGGCCCACAGCACGCCCTCAACATTGAGAGTCGAGTTCCACACTTCGGCGACAGTGGCGAGCCCGATGAGCACGGCCGCGATGGATACCCAGATTCGGGACTTGACGTGCTCGCGAAAAAAGAAGTGGGCGATGAGCGCCACGAAAAGCACCGCCGTATATTCCAGCAACAAGGCAATACCGATGGGGAGCAGGTAAACCGCCTCCGCGTACGTCGCTTGCAGCAGCGCCACCCCCACCACACCCATGGCGATGAGGGGCACGATTTGTTTGCGGGTGATTCGAAGGGCGTTGGGGTCGCGAATGAGCAGAACAGCGCCCATCAACACCGCGGCCCCGACGACGCGAAGGAAGGTGACCTGAAACCCATCGATTCCCGTACCGTCCATCAACAGCTTGATGACGACACCGTTAACGCCAAAGATGAAAGCAGCGACTGTTGCAGCGATGTAACCGAAGAGTGCGCGTGGTTTGGTTACGACCACGGACCCACCAGTTGGTGGATCGCGTGTGGTTCGATGGCTGCAAGTTCCTCGTCAGTGAGGGGCTCCGCGTGGGCTGCCTTCAACGAATCTTCCAATTGCGCGACGCTACTGGCGCCGATGAGCGCACTCGTGACTCCCGGGTGGCGCATCGTCCAGGCCAACGCCATCTGAGCGAGAGTCTGACCGCGCCCAAGGGCGATCTCGTTGAGTGCGCGTGCGTGCCCGAGGTACTCGTCATTGATGCGCTCTTCCTCAATCCACTGTGCCGTGCGCACACGTGAGTCGGACGGAATGCCATTCAGATAACGATCGGTTGCGAGTCCCTGCGCAAGCGGTGAATAGACAATTCCGCCGACGCCGAGTTCGACCAACGCATCGAACAAGCCGGCCTCAGGGCGGCGGTCAAATAGGTTGTATCGCGGTTGGTGAATAAGAAGCGTGACGCCCATGTCTTTGAGAATCGCGTAGGCGCGGCGAGTTTGTTCCTCGTCATAGTTCGAGATTCCGACGTACAACGCTTTGCCCGAGTGAATCGCGTGCGCGAGGGCTCCCATTGTCTCTTCCAACGGAGTGTCCGGGTCGAATCGGTGCGAGTAAAAGATGTCGACGTAATCGAGACCCATCCGTGACAGGCTCTGATCAAGCGAGGCGAGAAGGTATTTGCGCGAACCCCATTCACCGTAAGGGCCTTCCCACATGTCGAAGCCGGCCTTGGACGAAATGATGAGTTCGTCCCGATAAGGGCGCAAATCACTGGCGAGGATTTCGCCAAAGTTCCGTTCGGCCGAACCGGGAGGCGGCCCGTAGTTGTTGGCGAGATCGATGTGAGTGACGCCGAGGTCGAACGCACGCAGCACGATGTCGCGCTGTACCGAGAGGTCTCGGTCGTCGCCGAAATTGTTCCAGAGGCCGAGCGAAATTCGGGGAAGCAGGAGTCCGCTTCGACCACATCGTCGGTAGGGAATTGAATCGTAACGGTTCGTTGCTGCGTGATACGTCATGTTTACAGCCTAGCCCCGCGCCTAGACTGTCTGCATGATGACGTTCTATGTGGCCGGTGGTTGTTTCTGGTGCCTCGACGCGGCATACCGCGTGCTTCGCGGTGTGAAGTCGGTGGTGTCGGGGTATGCGGGCGGCCACGTCGATTCACCAAGTTACGAGGCGGTCTGCACGGGTTCCACGGGTCATGCCGAGGTCGTCGCGGTCACCTTTGATGAGACGGTCATCCCCGCCG
>WLFX01000066.1 GCA_009703545.1 Actinomycetota bacterium | reverse complement strand
GCTGCTCGCCAAACTCGTCGTCACCGGGACCGACCGCAAGGACGCCTTGTCCAAAGCCCGCCGCGCGTTGAGCGAATTCCAGGTCGTTGGACTTCCGACGGTGCTCCCGTTCCATCAACTCGTTGTCGACGACCCAGCGTTCGCGCCCGAAGGAGACGAACCATTCTCTATCTATACGAGTTGGATCGAGACCGAATTCAACAACACGGTGCCCGAATACGCCGGCACCATCGGCGCTGGCGAAGCGACTGACACGCGCCACGAAGTCGTCGTCGAAGTCGATGGCAAACGTCTCGCCGTCTCAGTTCCCGACTCACTCCTGCCGACCTCGGCTCGAATTCACAAGCCTCTCGCTCCGGTGCGCTCCAAGACCGCTCACGCTTCCGCCGGCGGTGGCAACGACGTCGCCTCGCCAATGCAAGCAACGGTCGTCAAGGTCGAGGTCGCGCCGGGTGACGCGGTTATCAAGGGGCAGACTGTCGTCGTCCTCGAGGCGATGAAGATGGAACAGGCGATTGCCGCTCCCCGTGACGGAATCGTCGCTAAGGTCAGCGCCGAGGTCGGTACGACGGTCAAGGCCGGTTTCGTTCTACTCTCGCTCGAAAAGAGTTCCTCAACATGATGCATAGCGGCACACACCCTCTCGACGATCGTTCGGTAGACCCCCAGGAGGTGGCTCGCGAAGCCGCAACCCAGATCGCGAAAAAGACGGGTGTCGCCAAACACGACATTGCGCTCACTCTTGGCAGCGGGTGGGGTAAAGCGGCTGACCTCATTGGCGAGACGGTCGCCGAATTCCCCGCTACCGAAATAACCGGTTTCTCGAAACCCGCGGTCGAGGGACACGTCGGAACGATTCGTTCGATTCGCACGGCTTCCGGTGCCCACGCGCTCATCATCGGAGCTCGCACTCACTTCTACGAGGACCACGGCGTTCGTCGCGTCGTACATTCGGTTCGGACGGCCGCCGCAACCGGAGCGAAAATCATGGTGCTGACCAACGGAGCGGGTGGACTCAAAGAGTCATGGGGGCCTGGGACTCCCGTGCTTATCAGCGACCACATCAACCTCACTGCCTCGTCGCCTCTCGAAGGTGCAACTTTCATCGACCTGACCGATCTGTATTCGTCGCGTCTTCGCGAGCTCGCTCGAAGCGTCAAGCCCGACCTCGACGAAGGTGTGTATGTTCAGTTTCGCGGACCACATTACGAAACCCCGGCCGAAGTTCAGATGGCGGGACGCATGGGCGGACATATCGTCGGAATGTCGACAGCGCTCGAGGCCATCGCTGCCCGGGAGGCAGGAATGGAGGTGATTGGGTTTTCACTCATCACCAATCTTGCTGCAGGCCTCGGCGAGCCTCTCAGTCACGCCGAAGTGATTGCTGCGGGCAAAGACGCCGAGCCCGTGATGTCAGCGTTGCTCGCGAACGTCGTCGCAGCCCTCGTCAAGGCGTGAGCCATGTCGTCGAGTGACCTGATTGCTCGCGCGAACGCATGGCTCGTGCAGGACCCGGACCCAGAAACCGCAGCGGAATTGCGCTTAATCATCGAGCGTGCAGACGCTGGCGACGAAGGCGCAATCGCCGACCTCTCCAACCGTTTCGACACGCGTCTCACGTTCGGCACGGCAGGACTTCGCGGCGAATTAGGGGCCGGCCCCAACCGTATGAACCGAGTTCTCGTTTCTCAGGCCGCGCATGGCTTCGCTCAATTCTTGCTGGAACGCGAAGCACAACCAAGCGTCGTGATTGGCTACGACGGTCGCGTCAATTCGAACGTATTCGCTCGGGACTCCGCCGAAATCTTCGCGGGGCTCGGGTTGCGCGTCATCCTGTTTGATCGTGCGACTCCGACACCCGTGGTCGCGACCGCCCTGCGCGAACTTGGGCTGAGCGCTGCGGTCGTCGTCACCGCGAGCCACAACCCGCCGCGCGACAACGGATACAAGGTGTACCTCGGGGGCAAGGATGCCGGGTCACAAATTGTGTCTCCCGACGACACCGCCATCGAAGCCCTGATTCTGCGAGCCGCGAACCTCAACACCGCCGATTTTCCGCGGTCGACCGACTATGAGACGGCCCCCGAATCCCTCATCGACACATTCGTGAAGAAAACCGCGGCGATCTCGACTCGACCCGCGACTCCCGTCCGATTCGTCTATACCGCGATGCACGGTGTCGGGTGGGAGGTCGCGAACCGTTGCTATCTCGCCGCCGGGCTGGGTGAGGCGATTGTCGTTTCCGAACAGATCGACCCCGACGGGGCTTTCCCGACGGTGGCATTTCCGAACCCAGAAGAACCGGGCGCACTCGACCTTGCCTACGCGACGGCCGACCGCGCCGGAGTGGAACTGATTATCGCGAACGATCCCGATGCCGACCGGCTCGCGGTTGCTGTCCGAGAAAACGGCGTTTGGCGACGACTGACTGGAAACGAAGTCGGAAGTTTGCTCGGCTGGCGCGCCGCTGAGCGTCACAAAGGAACCGGCGCTCCCGCCGCACTCGCCGCGTCGATAGTCTCATCCCCCGCCCTCCGCGCGGTTGCCGCGGATTATGGAATCGAGTTTTCATACACGCTGACCGGATTCAAGTTCGTCAATCGCGTCCCAAACCTCATTTTCGGTTATGAGGAAGCCCTCGGCTACCTCGTCGACCCCGACAAGGTTCGTGACAAGGACGGTATCTCCGCTGCGGTCGATTTCCTGTCGATGGCGGGCGAGTTGCAGGAACGCGGGTTGACGGTCGCCGACCATCTCATCGAGTTCGCCGACCGATTCGGCGCGTTCGCGTCGACCCAAATTTCGATTCGAGTTGCCAATCCATCCGATATCCCCGCCATCTCGTCGAAGTTCCGCGAGTCGCCACCTGTGTTGCTTGGTGGTCATTCCGTGACTTCCGTGGACGACTTTACAAATGGATTCGATGGCTTCCCACCAACGGACCTGATCAGATTGACCGTTGAGGGAGGATCACGGGTGATTGTTCGCCCCTCGGGAACCGAGCCGAAACTCAAGATCTACATCGATGCCGCCGTCACCGAGGGTGTGAATCGAACCGCACGAGTCGCCGACGTCGTCGCAGCTCTCGAATCAGACCTCCGTCGGTTCATCGCGTGATTAAGGAAACCGAATCACCGACGACAACCCGCTGGGTTGCCATCCACGGTGTCTCGGTTGCTCGGGCCCTCTCAACGTTCGGAACCGTCGTCACGATTTGGGCACTAATTTTTCGCGAACGCGCAGAGGGGCCAATCGCAATTTCGGCGATGTTTATTGCGGCCGCACTTCCCTATATCTTGTTCGGCCCGTGGGTTGGATGGTTGGCAGACCGCTTTTCGACACGGCACCTGGTTCCCGTGGTCGCCATCGCCCAAGGTGCACTCACTCTCGCCTTTATCGTCGACGTGCCCTTCTGGGCGGTGCTCGGCCTGATATTCATCTACAACGTGATCGCTGCAATAGAAAATCCCGCCTGGCAAGCTCTCGTCCCCGGATTAGCAAAGCCTGCCGACCTCAGTCGCGTCTACGGATTATCACTTGGCTACACCTCGGCTGCACAGGTCGCCGCACCGGTGGCAGCCGGAATTTTGGTGGGAACTACTGGTTACATCTGGCCTTTCGTCATCGATTCGTTCACGTTTGTGCTGCTCGCCGTCGCACCATTTCTCTTGCGCGTCAACCGGCTCGGCCACAAAACAAAACCCGAACACCGTGAATCCACCTTGGTCGGTTATCGCCACCTCTGGGGCGACCCGCTACTGCGATCTGTAACCGTCCTCCTCTGTGCGTTCATTTTGGCGCTCGGTGCCGTCAACACGGGCGAAGTGTTCCTCGTGATGGACGTGCTCGGCGCAAACGAGACGACCTACGGGTTCATCGCCGCGGTGTGGGCGGTCGGTAACCTCGCAGGTTCGGCACTTCTCGGGATACGCGCCATCAGCATCCCCCAACAACCCCGTTGGCTTGTGTTCTCGCTCTGGACGATCGGGACCGGCGTGCTGGCCATTTCACTGTCGCCGTCACTGTGGTTCGTCGCCATCGCGAATGGAGTGACCGGAATCGGTAGCGCATACCTGCACGCCACGGCCTCGTCAATTCTCATGACTCGAACCCCCGATAAGATTCGCGGACGGGTCAATGCGGCGTTCGCCGGCTTCATGAGTTTCGGGAACATCATCGCAACGGCTCTCGCGGGTATCGCAATTGCCGCGTTTGGCGTTCGAGAGGTCATGGTCGGATGCGGTGTCTTGTCTCTCGCCGCTCTCCTTGTCTGGGGTGGAGCGGTGTTCCGAGGACGAATGGACGAAACCGAGGCAGTGGATGCTTGATTTCACCGACAAGAATTTTCTCATCGACCCCTACCCCGCTCTCGCGGAAGCCAGGGGCATCGGGAAGCCCTTCTGGCACGAAGCGACCGGGATGTTCCTCGCCGCGCGTCACAGCGACGCCAACGCGGTACTGCGAAATAAGACTCTCGGAAGGATCTTTACACCGAAGACTCCCGAAACCGACTGGCATGACTTCAACTACCTGCATTCGGATTCGATCCTCGATTCCGAACCGCCCAAGCACACGCGGTTAAAGTCGCTCGTCAGCAAGGCGTTCAATCCGCGCACAATCACCGCACTCACGCCCGACATCGAACGAATTGCCCGGTCCTTGCTCGATGATTGCGCGGCAAAACTCTCGGCGGACGGCGAGTTCGATCTGCTCGGTGATTTCGCCGAACCTCTGCCAGTCAAGGTCATCGCCCACATGCTCGGGTTCCCCGACGCTGATGAACATTTATTGAGGCCGTGGTCGCAGTCCATCGTGAAGATGTACGAGGTGAACCCGAGCGAAGCGCACAAAGCCGAGGCCCGAGCAGCGGCAACCGAATTCGCCGACTACGTCCACGGCTTGATGAAACTCCGACAGTCCCGTCCGGGCACGGACCTCATTAGTACTCTTGCCGCCGCAGAAAAGGACGGCGAGCGACTCAGTGTCGAAGAGCTCATCGCGACCTGTGTGTTGCTTCTCAATGCCGGCCACGAAGCCAGCGTCAACGGATTCGGAAATGGCATCGTGGCGGCGCTTCGACGACCCTCTTCAATGCAGCCGCTGCGACATGACCCACGCACCGTGTCCCGCACCGCCCTAGAAGAATTCCTGCGGTTCGATTCGCCGTTACAACTTTTCGAACGCACCGCCACCGGCGACACCGAGATCAACGGGGTTGCCATTCGACAAGGCCAAAAGGTTGCCGCGCTGTTGGGCGCAGCTAACCGGGAC
Source organism: Actinomycetota bacterium (assembly GCA_009703545.1). Lineage (GTDB taxonomy): Bacteria > Actinomycetota > Actinomycetes > Actinomycetales > Microbacteriaceae > MWH-TA3. The sequence continues at coordinate 789 of WLFX01000066.1, read as the reverse complement.
CCCGATGTGTTTGCCAACGCCGACTCCATGGACCTGACTAGGGAATCGAACCAACACATTGCCTTCGGAGCCGGGATTCACTTCTGTATCGGTGCACCGCTCGCGCGACTGGAAATGAACATCTCGTTGCCGGCACTGATCGAGCGATTCCCTACTCTTGAGCTCGCGGGCGAACCGACCCGTCGCCCCACATTCGTGCTGCGAGGTTACGACATGATTCCAGTCTCTGCATAAACTAGGGCACGTGCCGCTCCCCAAGATAATCCTCTACTACGCCTTCGCGCCGATCGTCGACCCGCAGGCGGTCGTCTTGTGGCAACGCGCGCTGTGCGCACAACACGGACTCAAGGGTCGAATCATTGTGTCGAAGCACGGAATCAACGGCACAGTCGGTGGGGCGATGATTGACGTCAAGAAATACGTGCGGGCGACCAAGCAGTATCCCGGCTTCGGGAAGATGGATGTGAAATGGTCAGAGGGCACGGGTGACGATTTCCCCCGCCTCAGCGTCAAGGCACGCCCCGAACTCGTCGCGTTCGCGTCGCCCGAAGAAATCGTCGTCGGTGAAACCGGTGTCCTCAACGGTGGACAACACCTCAGCCCTCGACAGGTGAACGACCTCGTTGCCGAGCGCGGAGACGACGTCGTGTTTTTCGACGGTCGAAACACGTTCGAAGCTCGTATCGGTCGCTTCAAGAACGCCGTCATCCCCGACGTGCGAACGACACATGATTTCATCGCCGAACTCGACAGCGGAAAATACGACCACCTCAAGAGCAAACCGATCGT
>WLFX01000065.1 GCA_009703545.1 Actinomycetota bacterium | reverse complement strand
GAACGGCAAGACATCGCGAATCGCGGTGGCGAGCGCGGTTGCTCCGTGAGGGTTGTGTGCCGCGTCGACGATAATCGGCGGATTCGCCGCAAGATACTGAAGTCGACCGGGGCTTGTGACGTTCCCCAGCGCAATGCTGAGAATGTCGTCGGGAATCGGTCGCGAACCGTTTTCGAACAGAGATTCCACTGCGGCAATCGCCAACGTTGCGTTGAGTGCTTGGTGGCGTCCGTGTAACGTCACCGGAACGTCGCGGTACGCGGCGGCGCGGCCGCGAATCTGCATCACTTGCCCGCCGACGGCCGAGACGCTCGACATTAGTTCGAAGCCGTCGCCTTCGACAAAAAGTTCACCCTCCATCATCTGGGCCGCTGCCACAATTTCCGCCATCGCGTCGGGATCCTGTGCGGACGAAACAACGATGCTGCTGGGTTTGATGATTCCCGCTTTGGTGCGGGCAATTTCGGAGATGGTGTTGCCCAGGAACTCGGCGTGGTCGATTCCGATGGGCGTAAAGACCGCAACATCAGCATCGGCGACGTTCGTTGAATCCCAGGCGCCGCCCATTCCGACTTCGAGGATGGCCACGTCTACCGGCGCGTCGGCGAAGGCGGCGAGTGTTAGAACGGTGAGCGTCTCAAAATATGTCAACGGAACCTCGCCATTAGCGACGAGGTCTTCGTCGACCATGTTTATGTAAGGCTCGACGTCTCGCCAGTTCTCGACGAACTTCTCGTCGCTGATCGGTTCGCCGTCGATCATGATGCGTTCGGTCACGAAACGCAAGTGTGGACTCGTCATGAGCCCCGTGCGAAGACCGTGAGCACGACACAGGGCTTCGATCATGCGCGAGGTCGATGTCTTACCGTTAGTTCCCGTCACGTGGACAATCGCATACGACTGTTGCGGATTGCCCAGATATTCGACGGCCTTGAGAGTCGCATGGAGACGCGGTTGCGGCGCGCGCTCGCCGATTCGGGCGACGAGCGACTCAAAGATTGCACCTACCTCGGCACGGAAGTCGGTCACGCCTTTTCCAAACCGACGCGAATGCGCGCGCCGTCACCGACCTCGGTGGTTCCGGACGAGCCGTCAACGAACTCGAGTTCGACTGCGAGTGTCTCCCCTGCGATCAGATCCTGATGGTCACGCATCGCGATAATCGTGACAGCATCGCTTTCGATCTCGAGGCGAATTCGGTCGCTGACGTCGAGCCCGGAGTCTTTGCGAACCTGCTGCACAGCACGAACCACGTCGCGTGCCAGTCCTTCGGCGGCGAGTTCCGGGGTCACGACGGTGTCGAGCACGACGAACCCAGCATTACCGAGGAACGCAACGGCAACCGCCTCGTCGGCCACGTCAAGGACGAGGTCGTATTCGCCCGCTTCGAGCGCGATTCCGCCAGCGATGACGACATCTCCGTCGACCGACCAATCGCCCGCCTTCGTTGCGGCGATGACCTGCTGCACCTGTCCACCGATGCGTGGGCCGAGCGTCCGTGAATTGACCGAGAGTCGGCGGGTGATTCCGTATTCGCCGATTGATTCCTCGCGGAGTTCGACAACCGAGACGGTCTTGACATTGATTTCGTCCCGCAGGATGTCGCTGAACTCGGGAATCGTTGGTGCCGCTGGGACGACGACCGTGAGGTTCGCCAACGGAAGCCGAACGCGAAGTCCCTTCGATTTGCGCAAAGCCAAAGCAGCCGACGCAACCTCGCGAACTCGGTCCATCGCCACAACGAGCGCGTGATCTGCGGGAAACTCTGCAGGGTCGGGCCAATCCGTGAGGTGAACACTTTCTCCGCCGGTCAGTCCGCGCCAGACCTCTTCGGTTACGAGAGGCGCGAGCGGTGCAGCGATGCGACACACCGTTTCGAGGACCGTGTACAACGTGTCGACCGCGTCGCGATCGTCGCCATCCCAGAATCGGTCACGCGATCGACGGACGTACCAGTTGGTCAACACGTCGGCGAAATCGCGAATCGCCGAGGCTGCCATCGGACTGTCCAGGGCGTCGAGGTCGGTCGTGACTTTCTCAATCAGCTCTCGGGTCTTGGCCAACAGATAGCGGTCGAGAACGTGGGTCGAATCGGTACGGCGGACGGCATCAACATCGCCCGCATACAGCGTGAAGAAATAGTAGGTACTCCAGAGCGGCAACAGGAACTGGCGAACTGATTCGCGGATACCTTCTTCCGTGACGACGAGGTTTCCGCCGCGGATCACGCTCGACGACATGAGGAACCACCGCATCGCGTCGGCTCCGTCGCGTTCGAACACTTCGGACACGTCGGGATAATTACGCAGCGACTTCGACATCTTTTGGCCGTCGTTACCCAGAACAATCCCGTGGCTGATCACATTCGTGAACGCGGGTCGGTCAAACAATGCGGTCGAAAGAACGTGCAGGGTGTAAAACCAGCCGCGCGTCTGCCCGATGTATTCGACGATGAAGTCGGCGGGGTTGTGTGTGTCGAACCACTCGCGGTTCTCGAACGGATAGTGAACCTGGGCGAACGGCATCGAGCCTGAGTCAAACCACACGTCGAGCACATCGGTAATCCGGCGCATCGTCGACTTACCCGTCGGATCGTCGGGGTTCGGGCGCGTCAGCTCGTCAATCGCTGGGCGGTGAAGGTCGGTCGGTCGGACCCCAAAGTCGGCTTCGAGTTCGTCAAGTGATCCGTATACGTCGATGCGCGGGTACTCCGGGTCGTCGCTCTTCCAGACCGGAATCGGGCTGCCCCAATAGCGATTGCGGGAAATCGACCAATCGCGAGCGCCGCTGACCCATTTTCCAAACTGACCGTCTTTGACGTTGTCGGGCACCCAGTTGATCTGTTGGTTGAGTTCTCCCATGCGGTCGCGGAACTCTGGGACGCGGATGAACCATGACGAGACGGCCTTGTAAATCAGTGGGTTTCGGCATCGCCAGCAGTGCGGGTAGGAGTGGTCGTAGGACTTCTGTTGGACGAGTCGGCCGTCGGTCTTCAGTTTTTGTGTCAGCGGCTTGTTGGCGTCGAACACGTGGAGCCCCGCAACATCGGTGACTTCGGGCAGGAATTTGCCAGAATCGTCAACCGAGACGATGACAGGGATTCCCGCCGCAGCACAGATGACCTGGTCGTCTTCACCGTAGGCGGGAGCTTGGTGGACGATTCCGGTCCCCTCACCGGTCGCGACATACTCGGCGACGAGGATTTGCCATGCGTTGTCCATGCCCTCGGCATCGGCGTAGTAATCCCACAGGCGCGTGTAGGTGATTCCGCCGAGTTCAGATCCGACGTGAGTCGACGAAATGGCCGCGTTGGCGGTTGCCGCATCGTCGTAGCCGAGTTCCTTGGTGTAGGACCCGATCGTGTCGGTTGCCAGGAGGAAGTTTTTGCCGTCGGCGGCGGCTCCGTTGGGTCCAGCAGGCAGCACCGAATACGAGATTGTTGGACCAACCGCAAGCGCCGCGTTGGTCGGCAGGGTCCACGGGGTAGTTGTCCAGGCAAGCGCGTTGACTCCGACGAGGCCGAGCGATTCAGCCTTTGTGCCGGTCAACGGGAAGGTGACAGTCACGGATTGGTCTTGACGCGTCTTGTAGACGTCATCATCCATCCGAAGTTCGTGGTTCGACAGTGGAGTCTGATCGCGCCAGCAGTAAGGCAGGACGCGATATCCCTCGTAGGCAAGACCCTTGTCGTGCAATTGCTTGAACGCCCAGATGACGCTCTCCATGAAAGTGATGTCGAGAGTCTTGTAGTCGTTCTCGAAGTCCACCCAGCGCGCTTGGCGGGTGACGTACTCTTCCCACTCCTTGGTGTACTTCAGCACTGATTCTTTGGCGGCCGCGTTGAAGGCAGCGAGTCCCATCTCTTCGATCTGGGACTTGTCGGTGATTCCGAGCTGGCGTTCGGCTTCGAGTTCCGCGGGAAGTCCGTGCGTGTCCCACCCGAATCGGCGGTGAACCTGCTTGCCGCGCATCGTTTGGTAACGGGGGAACAAGTCTTTGGCGTACCCCGTCAGCAGGTGGCCGTAGTGCGGCAGTCCGTTGGCGAAGGGAGGGCCGTCATAGAACACCCATTCGTCGCAGCCTTCGCGGTTGGCGATGGATTTGCGGAACGTGTCGTTGGTCGCCCAATACGCAAGAACGTCGTGCTCGATCGCAGGAAACGACGGGGACGGCTGAACACCAGTCGTATCGCGGTGGCGGGGGTAGGTCATGGGTCTCAATTCTACGCGTGCCGTAGGGTTAGTCTTGGTTCAATCGGAAGGAGCATCATGGCCTCGAAATCCACGTCATCGTCCACTCGTCCCCGTCAGGGACTCGCCCTCATTATCAGCATCGCCGTCCCGTTCATTATCGGCGGACTGGGTGCTCTGTCGACTTCCGGGAATGTCGAAGGTTGGTACGCCGACGCGAACGTTGCACCGTGGACTCCGCCGAACTGGGTGTTCGGTCCGGTGTGGTCGGTTCTCTACGTGTTGATCGGTGTGTCGTTCTGGCGCGCGTGGCGCATGCCGTCAAGCCCCGCCCGAAGCGCCGGTATTCGACTGTTCATCTGGCAATTGGCGCTCAACGCCATTTGGACGCCCATCTTTTTCGCCGGGTTCCCATTAATCGGTCCGATCGCCTTCTGGCTCGGGGTCATCATCATCGTTGTCATGGACGTACTGGTGTGGATGACAATTGTGAAGTTCAAGGACGTCGACATCTGGTCTGCCCGCGTACTCATTCCCTATGAGGCATGGTTGTGGATCGCGTCGACACTCAACATTTATCTCGCTTTCGCGAACTAGCCCATCGACGTGACGTCGGCCGTTGGCCGTCGGGCTGATAGATTTGTGCGGTACATGTGAGGCAGCCATACCCGCTGCCGCCGATAGTGAAAGAGGCTTTCATGCCCCGCGAAATCCCCGACAAGCCGGCCCTCGAAGGACTCGAAGCGACCTGGGGTGAGGTGTGGGAACGCGAAGGAACGTATGCGTTCGATCGCGCAAAGGCCGTTTCACTCGGCAAAGACAGCGTGTTCGCGGTCGACACTCCCCCGCCGACTGCGTCCGGTTCGTTGCACATCGGTCACGTGTTCTCGTACACGCACATGGATCTCGCTGCTCGTTATCAGCGCGCTAAGGGCAAGGTCATCTTTTACCCGATGGGGTGGGACGACAACGGGCTTCCGACTGAGCGCCGCGTGCAGAACTATTACGGGGTTCGTTGCGACCCGACCCTGCCCTATGACCCGTCGTTCACGCCGCCGCTCGAGGGCGGTGACAACGCGTCGTCAAAGGCGGCCGATCAGGTGCCAATTTCGCGTCGCAATTTTGTCGAACTCTGCGAGAAGTTGACCGTCGAAGACGAAAAGAAGTTCGAGGAACTCTGGCGAACTCTCGGCCTCTCGGTCGACTGGTCTCAGACGTACCGCACGATTTCCGACGATTCCCAGCGCACCGCTCAGCGCGCCTTCCTGCGAAACCTGTCCCGCGGCGAGGCGTATCAGGCCGACGCGCCAACCCTGTGGGACATCACGTTCCGTACCGCGGTCGCCCAAGCGGAACTCGAGGACAAAGAAGTTCCCGGTGCATATCATCGCGTCTCGTTCCACACGCCCGACGGCGGAACGATTGACATCGAGACGACCCGACCCGAGATGATTCCAGCGTGTGTCGCTCTCGTCGCCAACCCCGAAGATGAGCGCTACAAGCCGTTCTTCGGCACGACCGTCCGCACGCCGTTGTTTGGTGTCGAGGTGCCCGTTCTCGCTCATCCGCTTGCCCAGATTGACAAAGGAAGCGGCATCGCGATGATCTGTACATTCGGTGACGTCACCGATGTCATCTGGTGGCGCGAACTTAGCCTTCCGACACGTCCGATTCTTGGGTTCGACGGCCGCGTCATGAGCGAACCGCCCGCTGGTATCGACACCGACAAACAACGTGCCGTGTATGCCGAACTCGCTGGAAAGACCGTGTTCTCGGCGAAGGCGCGCATCGTCGAGATGCTTCAGGAATCGGGCGAAATGATCGGCGAACCCAAGCCCATCACCCACCCCGTCAAGTTTTTCGAGAAGGGTGACAAGCCTCTCGAAATCGTGACAACTCGCCAGTGGTACATCCGTAACGGCG
>WLFX01000064.1 GCA_009703545.1 Actinomycetota bacterium | reverse complement strand
TCGAAACCTCATGTTTATCACTCAGTTGGTTCTCGACCTTCAAACGGGAACAGTCTCGGAAAGCAGACCCGATCGGGAAGTTTTTGCGAACGAAATTATGAGGCAGAACCCCACAGCGATTTTCCATGCGTCGAACATCGGTACGGCAACGGCGGGCGCGGTGATGTGGATGTCGGGACGAATGGATGTCTTCACCCAGCCACAAGAGATTGTCGAACTTGCGAATGCGGCTCTCGAATGGCAAGTTCAGCACTTAGTCAACAGCATTCCCGTTAGCTAAAAGCGGTCACCTCTGCGCAACAATAGGTTTACACGCTGGTGAAAGGACTTGACCATGGCTGCTGACAAACTGATCTCTTCTGGTGGGCCGTGGGAGGACATCATCGGCTACTCGCGAGCGACCGTCGCCGGTCCGTCGGTTCACGTCTCAGGGACGACGGCTACGGTGAACGGCGAACTCCAGCACGCTGGAGACGCGTATGGCCAGACAAAGGTCGCTCTTGGCATCATCACAGCAGCACTTGCCGAGGCTGGGCATGCGGTGACCGACATCGTTCGGACTCGCATGTTTTTGGCCAACGCGTCCGACATGGAGGCAGTAGGAAATGCCCACGGTGAGGTGTTTGGATCGATCAAGCCCGCCGCGACAATGATTGCTGGCCTTGAATTTATCAACCCTCACATGCTTGTCGAGATCGAGGTTGACTCGTACAAGGTGTGAACCGTGAGGCCTGCTGGATAGGATTCGCTCATGCTCATGGACAGTACGATCACACGTCACGGCTTTGCCGGTTTTCGAGAGTTCCATCGGTGGTCGATCGAACATCCCGAGGATTTCTGGCGCGAGGCGTGGGACGAATTGGGGATCGTTGGCTTACGCGGCGAGCGGACCATCCGTGGCGGCGGATTCGAGGGGACGGATTGGTTTCCTGACGCGCGTCTCAATATCGTTGACACGTTATTGGCCGGGGACCCAGCGTTCGAAGCGTTGATTTCGTTCGCCGAAGATTCACCGAGACGTTCGCTCACTCGTGGAGAACTCCGCGCAGAAGTCGCTGCGTGCGCGTCGGCACTCCGAACTTCTGGCGTTCAGGTTGGCGACCGTGTGGTTGCGTGGACACCAAATGTCGTCGAAACGGTAATTTTTGCTCTCGGCGCACTGTCCATCGGCGCTGTCGTCAGCACGGCATCGACGGATTTCGGACCGGTTGCACTAGTTGATCGGTTTGGCCAAATCAAACCGACCGTCCTTCTTGCCGCGGCATCTTCCCGCTACGGCGGGAACGAAATCTCCCTTGCCGAATCACTTGCACAGGTGGTCAGGGAGTTACCGACACTCACAACCATCGTTGTCATCGGCACGAGTGACGCACACACAACGTGGGATGAATGGCTTTCCCCGCACCACGGTAGCGAGTTGTTACCCACCCCGCTCCACTTCAACCATCCTGGTTTCATTTTGTTTTCGAGTGGAACGACGGGTCGCCCCAAGTGCATTGTCCATTCGGCGGCGGGCGTGTTGATAAAGGTTTTGAGCGAACAGGGTTACCACCTCGATGTGCGCCCGGGCGACACCATTCTCTATGCGACCACATGCGGTTGGATGATGTGGAACTGGCTGTTGTGCGGGCTTGGGCGAGGGGCAACGATTGTGCTGTGCGACGGCAGCCCGGGGTATCCCAACATTTCTCGATTGTGGAAAATTGCGCACGAGGAGCGCTTGACGTTCCTTGGAGTTTCTGCTGCGCTGATTGATTCGTGGCGTCGGGCAGCAATCGAGCCTCGCAACAATTTTGACCTTTCCGCGCTTCGAACAATCGCGTCCACCGGTTCGCCGCTTGCGGCGACTGGCTATGACTGGGTTGCCGACGCCGTGTCCCCCGATGTGACGGTCGCCTCCATCGCGGGGGGTACAGACCTGTGCGGTTGTCTAGTTCTGGGAGTCGATACTGAGCCTGTCGTGCGCGGCGAAATTCAGGGTCCCGCACTGGGGCTCGACGTCACTGTATTTCGCGCGGACGGGTCAGAGGCGGCGGTCTCGGAGGAAGGTGAATTGGTCTGTCGGACGCCGTTCCCCTCCGTTCCGCTGATGTTCTGGGGGGACGATGACGGTTCTCGTCGACACCGCGCGTATTTCGATCGCTTCCCGGGGATGTGGGCGCACGGTGATTACGCGCGACGAACACCTTCGGGCGGATTTGAGATTCTGGGGCGGCTCGATGCGACGCTCAACGTCAATGGGGTTCGTATTGGTACCGCTGAGATTTACCGCGTTGCCTTGTCAATTCCCGGCGTAGTTGAGGCGATGGCGATCGAACAGCCGGATGGTGATAGTTCGCGCGTCGTCTTGTTTGTCGTCCTCGAACAATCCCTCACTGACGAAATGGAGGGACTCATTCGAACAACGCTTCGAGCCCAAGCGAGTCCGAGACACGTTCCAGCGATCATCGTCGACGTTCCTGAACTTCCCCGAACCCGAAGCGGCAAGATGACCGAATTGGCAGTTGCCGACATTCTCACGGGACGTCCGGAGCGAGATACCTCATCGCTAGCGAACCCTGAAAGCCTTCAGTGGTTTCGAGATTGGACAGTCGCGTCTAAACCTTAGTTGCGGCGGGACCGGTGGTCCCTCGAATCACGAGCGTTGCGGATACATGTTGGCGTGTGGCCGGAGCGGTTCGGTTGTTGATTCGATGCAGCATATGCTGGGCCGCGAGTCGGCCAAGATCCGCAAGCGGTTGGGCGATTGTTGTGAGGTTGAGGCGTCGCATTCCCCCAATACTGATTCCGTCATATCCGATGACCGAGATGTCCTCTGGGACTCGTAAATTCGCGTTCTCCACCGCGGCGATGGCGCCAATCGCTGCGACATCGTTTGCGACAAAAAGTGCGGTGGGTGCTGATGACAACGCGTCGCGAGCCGCCGTATACCCTTTCGCGTCAGTGAGCCCCCCGGGCACGACACGAATGTGTTGCGCCAAACCGTGCTGTGTCATCGCGAATCGGTACCCGTCGGCTCGTGCGTGTGAAACAGGATTGTCGCCGCCGCTCAAGTGGACGATCCGGGAATGCCCCAATGAAACGAGGTGATCAACCGCCATTCGAGCACCCGCAACATCGTCATTAGAAACAGAGTCCATAAAAGGGACAGCGATATCGTCACGGGTCACGACGACCGTTGGCACTTCCGCGGCGATGTCCGTAAGGACGTGCGCGGGCAACCGGTGTGCGATGAGGATGAGCCCTTCCACTTGGAACTGTAAGAGCGTGTCTATTTCTGCTTGCTCGAGCTCGGGGTCGGCACCCCCCGAAATCAACATTGTGCTGAACCCATGCTCGCGAACTTCGATTTGGACCCCGTCGAGGATCTCGGCAAAAACCGGGTTGTGCAGATCGAGGATAAGTACTCCGATGGTGTGGCTTCGACGAACCGCAAGACTTCTCGCCGCAGCGTTTCGGCGGTACCCCAATTCCGCAACTGCATCCACGATTCGTTGGCGACTTACGTCACTGACCTTCGTTGAGCCCGAAAGGGCAAGCGAGACGAGCGACTTGGATACGCCCGCTCGAGTAGCGACGTCGTTGATGGTGGGGCGCGAGGTCGACATCGGTTTAGATGACGTCTACAAGCCGAACCGGGGAACCAGTGGCTACCGATTGCTCGCAGGCGATGGCTATGCGCAAGCTTTCAAACGCCGACACAGGCGGGCATGGGTTGGCAATTTCTCCCGCGGCGAACGAGACGAAAGAGTGCGTCTCGTTTCGGAACGCCTCGCGAAATCGGTCGACGAATCCGCGGTACGGGTTGGCGTTGAGGGGAAGGTCGCCCTCGGCGGTTCGCAACGGTGTGCGCGGGTTGAGCCCGGCGGATATCGAGTCATGGGAACCGAAAGCCTCGAGTCGAACGTCCTGACCAAGCGCATTGTGCCGAGTTCCCGTGATGACCACCTGGACACCGCTGGTCGTGACGGCAATGACCGAACACACGTCAGCATCATCGAAATCGGCATAATCACGGTGAGCAAGGACACCTTTCGTCGCAAAAACTGTCTCGACCTCACTTCCTGTCAGCCAGCGAACGAGATCGAAATCGTGAACAAGCATGTCGCGGAAAATTCCGCCGCTGCCGGCAATGAACTCACGGGCGCTCGGTGTGTGATCGTGTGCGGTCATCGTGAGGGAATACATCGTGCCGATTTGACCCGATTCAATTGCCTCGTGCACCGAGCGAATCGCGTCATCAAATCGTCGCTGGAATCCGATCTGAAGTGACGAGCCATGGGCGGTCGCAGTGTCGATCACCTCTTGGGTTGCGGCGAGAGTCAGTGCGATGGGTTTTTCGCACAACACCGGTATTCCCCTCGGTAGGACTGCGTCGAGAACTAGTTCGTGGGCGTCAGTGCCAACCGCGACGACCGCCGCATCGGCATCGGTGTCGGCTATCGACTCCCATGGCACGACCGTAGCGCCGAACTGGGCCGCAACTGCTTGCGCTCTTTCGTCACTTCGATTGGTGACGACGACGTTGCTCACGCGGGGGTCCCCGGCGAGGTCTTCGATTCGAATCGATCCCATGCGTCCTGCCCCGACAACGAGAACTTTCACGGCAACCCCCCCTCGGTTTGTGGTCGATGTATTGCGGTGCGGAGTCTAAGTCTGCCATACTTGTTGGAACGTTCCAATGAAAGGTTTCCCGTGTCCGACTTTCTCTCTCGCGTCGCTTCTGCCCCCATCTCGTGGGGCATTTGCGAAGTACCTGACTGGGGGGCGATGCTCCCGAAAAGCCGCGTCTTGGGCGAAATGGCTGGGTTGGGATTCACCGCAACGGAACTCGGTGCAGCGGGCTTTCTTCCCGACGACCCGGCGGAATTGACCGCAGATCTCGATCAGTACGGGATGGCGCTGCTCGGGGGTTTCACTCCAGTGGTGGTTCACGACCCCACTCAACGAGACGCAACAATTGCAAGTGCGACCGCTGTCGCAAAATTGTTTCAGAAAGCAGGTGCGACAAAAATGGTGTCGTCGCCCGTTCAGGATTGGGATTGGGCATACCCTCGTGCCTTGACGACCGAGGAAAAGCGTCACATGACCGAGATGCTCGGTGTGATCGATGACATCTGCGGCGAGCACGGGATTAAGCAGGTACTGCACCCCCACGTTCAGACGCTCGTCGAGACGAAGGATGACATTTCCCGCGTGCTCGACAGTTGCGACGTCAGTTTTTGTCTTGACACTGGGCACATGGCGTTCGGCGGTCAAGACCCCGTCGAATTTGCCAAGACGGCATTCGACCGCGTCGGACACGTCCACCTGAAGGACATCCGCCTCGACATGACCGCGGCCGTTCTTCGACGTGAGGTCTCGCTCATGGCCGCAACCCAGGCCGGAGTGTTCACGAACCTCGGGTCCGGTGACGTCGACATCCTCGGTGTGGTTCAAACCCTCGAGGCCGGCGGCTACCGAGGCTGGTACGTCATTGAACAGGACACCGCGATCACGAGCGGGTTCCCGGCCGAAGGCGAGGGACCGGTCTTAAACGTTTCGGCATCGCTTCAGTATTTGACCGACGTCGTCGCCCCCACCCTCGGATAACCCAATGGAAACCGTGGATGTCCTTAGCGTGGGCCGCATTAGCGTCGACCTGTACTCGATGGAACCGAACATCGGGTTCGACGGCCAACAGAACTTCCAGAAATCCGTGGGCGGTAGCCCGACAAACGTGGCGGTAGCCGCGGCTCAACTGGGGCTGCGAGTCGGACTGGCAACGAAAGTCGGCGACGATGCGTTCGGCGATTACGTGAAAGGGCGACTTGCGGGCTGGGGTGTCGACACTGATTTTGTGGGCACAGTGGCTGGTGCTCAAACGCCTCTTGCGTTTGCCGCGCTGACGCCACCCGAGAGCCCGACGGTCATTTTCTATCGTGGTCGAGCGGCCCCGGACACCACCCTGGCAACGGACGACGTGCCCGCAGATGTTGTTCGTGGTTGTCGCATACTGTGGGTTAGTCAGGCCTCCCTCGCTCAGGGCTCGACCGCCAACACCTGCCTTGAATGGATGTCGATGCGGTCGCGCGACGACCACACAATTCTTGACCTTGACTACCGAGCGTCGCTGTGGGCGAGCCCGGAAGATGCTCGAGTGATGGCC
>WLFX01000063.1 GCA_009703545.1 Actinomycetota bacterium | reverse complement strand
TTTCCCCCTTGTTTTTACAGGGGGAATTTCTATTTCCCCATCAACAGAGTTTGATCTATCGCCTGATATTCCTCCCTCAGAAATGTCAGTGGGTACTCAGTAGTTTCGCCTCCTTAGCCTTTTTGTTGCTGCTAGCCGAAACAAACTGTCGACAAAACGCACCAACTAACGTTAGGAACTCCAACTAAAACTCCTTGCGGCTAAGTCAAACGGCACCAAACCCAAATGGAAGAAAAACCGAGGGAGGGTTCAACGGGTCAAAATTTTCAAGGTTTGGAGGAGTTGTTGGGCGGGAAGCTCAGCTGGTAGCGCCGCCCCAACGCCTGATCAATTTGATCTGTGGCCCAGCCTAAATTCCCCGCGCTTGGATAGTTGGTCAGCTCACCAAATTTCACACCGTCGGATGTTTCATACAGGTCAACTCTTATGAAGTCTGTTCCAGCCGATAAAGTTTCGGCCAATTCGAGCATTTCACCGAGATGTTTTGGCTTAGTTAGATTCTTTGGATAGTTCGTGTAATTTGACTCGGCAGTCCAGTCGTTCCATTCAGGGTCCAATAGATTTACCAGACGATCTTGTCCATGTCCTCCGGAGATCACGGCAATATAATCGCATTTCCCATGGAACATTGTGAATTTATAGTCGGTGGGTATGGTCCCTAGATCCGTAACAACCAGTTCTTCAACAATTATTCTTGGATCGATATTTAGGTAAGCCCACTGCGGATATCTTCCTCCATAACGATGATAATAATTCTGAGTTATCCAAAGGTCACTGAGGTTAAGGAGAGCCTCCCAATCCAGATCGTCGGGATGGATAGAAAAACTTCCCCAATTCTCTCGGCCTAGTTTTGTTGGCAATCGCTCACCCCGTTTAGCGCCTTCCCAGACAAGCACCAGGGCCCCGCAACCGTGATTTGCCTTCACCACAAAGCTTCGAGGCAAATCTTCGTGAGGATAGCCCCGAAGGGAACTGGTCACCAAAAGATTTTTGATCAGGTATTTGCCACCCGCAAGGTCTTTTACATACTCTTTAGCCTTGACCTTGTCTGCGAACATGGACAACCTTAAATCTCTGTCGAATGCCATTTTGTGGAGAATAAATCCAGAGAAGGTGTCAGGGTTTCTCGCCTTTAACCACAAAGCAAGCTGCGACACGTGAAGATAGATAAACCTGAAAGCGGCATAGCGAGCCCACAAAGACCGACTCAAAATCCTAAGCGCTCGTTTGGCTCTCATGATTAAGTCCAACCTAGTCAAGCCAGGCCTGATTTCTGGCCAAGAGAAAACGCTAGTCCAAAAACTAATTAGAACCGAACAAAACCTTTCACTTGTTGATTGCTGTCACAACGGGCATATGGAAACAAATCGACTTCACGATGAATAGACTTCGGTCGTGGCCAAACAATCAAGATTAGAACGCGGAATGAGCGACATCCTCGATTACTGGGGTGAACGAATCACGTCAGTGGTAGGAACAATGTGGGCGGCAATCGCATTCACTATCCTTGCGATCATTTCACTTCCGGCTGCGCTGGCGACCGGGGATCCGGTCATTATCGTCGCGTGGGTCGCGCAAACATTCTTGCAACTCGTATTGCTGCCCATAATCATGGTTGGGCAAAACGTTCAGTCTCGTAAGACTGAACGGCGCGACAATGAGACCCATGCTGCTGTGATGGCTGCGCATCGCGAAACCCAAGAGATTCTTGCGGAGATTCACGCCGCGAGATCTCCGCGGGCCAAGTAGACGCTCACCCAATGTCTCGTCGCGCAATACTTTTGTTTCTCGCCGTTGGTGTCGCCTGGGGTATCCCCTACTATTTCATCGCCGTCGCCAACGAGTCGTTTAGTACGCCCAGTATCGTCTGGCTTCGCGTCACAATCGGAGCCCTGATATTGCTTCCAATCGTGATTTATCGGGGCGATTTTCGAGAGACACTGAAGAACTGGCGTGGAGTGCTGTTGTTTGCATCGCTCGAAATGGTGGGACCGTGGTATCTCATCACCGAAGCAGAGCGAACCACGGCGAGCAGCCTCGCGGGTCTCATGATGACCACCATTCCATTCATCGCAGCATTCATCACGGGTACGTTCCTTGGAGACAGTGCGGCCCGTCACCCAGCCACCATCACCGGTTTGGTCGTCGGATTCCTCGGTGTTTTTTCACTCGTCGGAATCGATGCGTTGAGCGGGGCAATCGATATTGTCCCGGTCTCGATGTTGGCGGTTTCTGCCATCTGTTACGCCATCGCACCGATTGTGGCTGGTCGTGCGATGCCAAACGTGTCAGGGCTTTCGCTGTCGGCCCTTGCATTGGCGATGGTGTCCATCATTTATGCACCGTTCGCGATCTTTTCTCTCCCAGCGGATATTGCGAAGGGCCCAGAAATTGCCGGGTGGATTTCGATTGTCGTGCTCGGCGCTGTCAGCTCGGCTATCGCTTTTGTCTTGTTTTTCGAGCTAATCAAACACGTCGGCCCACGCAGGGCGACACTAATCACCTACCTTAACCTTCTGGTCGCGTCGGTCTTGGGAATTTTTTTCTTGAGCGAACCGCTCACCACCGGAATTCTCATCGGACTACCGCTCGTTGTTGTCGGTTCCTATCTAGCGGGACGCGATCGCCCACCGCACACCACTCGCCGAAACAGAGCGCGGTAACCGGCAATTATCGACCAGCAACCAATTGCTAGGCGGATGGCAATCGAGGGAGTCGAACCGTGGCTACAACTCCTGAACCGCCGCGACCTGGCGCAAGAACAGCGGATCCACCACTCAGTTCAACGAGGTGTTTGACAATCGCAAGACCAAGACCGCTTCCGTCTTTAGTCGAGTCCGCCCGCCAGAATCGATCGAACGCGCGGTCGCATTGATCCGCAGTCATTCCGGTTCCGGCATCGATGACGGCTAGTTCGATTTCGTCTTGGTGTTCGCGGACGCGAACCAATACCGCGGTCCCGTGAGGAGAATGAGCGATGGCGTTGTCCACTAGGTTGTCGAGAATCTGTTCTGGAGCGCTCGGCAGCGCAGTGCCAACAGCATGTTCGGGGCCTTCGTACGCGATGGTGACATCACGCTCTTCGGCGAGCGCTCTCCAATTTTCGACACGGTCAAGAGCAAGAACTGCAAGGTCGATCGGCTCGACGTCGTGAGAACCACCTTCCGATCGAGCAATAGCGAGTAGCCCCTCGACTATCGATGTCAGTCTTTCGACCTCGACCTCCGCGTCACCGAGACGGGCGTCAGCTGACACCGGGTCGAGCAGCAGAGCTTCGCGGGCGCGTTCGATTCGCAGCAATAACGCCGTTAGTGGAGTGCGTAATTGATGGGAGGCGTCCGACGCAAAGGCACGTTGCTGTCTCATGAGCGAATCTAGTTTCGAAGCCATGGAATTGAACGCCACAGCCAGAGACCGAATCTCGTGTGGCCCCGAATCTTCAGGGAGCCGACCCGAGAAGTCACCCAGCGCCAGCGCGTCAACCTGAGATTCAACTCGCCGAAGTGGGCGAGTCACCAATCCCGATACGACAAACGACAATACGGCTGCCAGCAAAAGCGACCCACCCGCCACCCACCAGAGGATTGCGGTCTTGTCTGCGACGGCCTGGTCAATCTCACCGTGAGGGAACGAGAGTCGGACGGCACCGTAGACCGACGAACCGTTGATGATCGGCACCGAAACATAGACAAGGTTGGACTGGAGGGTGTCTGACCAACGCTCACCTGATGTTACATTTCCCAGGAGGGCACTTGCTATCTCGGGACGATTCGAATAATCGGTTCCCAGCGCAAGTTCGTTAGGGTCGCTGGTCAGTAGACCGATTCCGGCAGAATCGACCACAATAACCTGGGTATTGCCGGCGGACGCGTATTTGTTGACCAGTGAGGCGAGCGTAGGGTCAACGCGTCCAGGTGTTTGGAGGAGAGTCCCAACTCGACCACCGAGGATAAATGCATCACGTTCGTATTCCGTGATTATTCGATCTTGTTCTGACGCCGAAACGTAAGAAACGACCGCCCCTCCTTGGGCGACAAGAAGTAGGCAACTAACACCGACGATTGACGCAAGGAAAATGCGTCTCACGACACGTTCCTCAGGGTGAAGCCGACACCACGCACTGATTCAATCCACTCGGGGTCACCGAGCTTCTTGCGAATGCTGGCGACATGGGCGTCCAGCGTTTTCGTTGTTCCGTACCAGGTCGTTTGCCACACATCACGAAGAATATCGGCGCGACGAAAAACCGTGCCTGGTTCTCGTGCGAGATACGTAAGCAGGTCAAATTCTTTCGGGGTGCATGCGACGGATTTCTCACCAACACTCACCGTTCGAGACTTGGTGTCAATGACAAGAGCACCGACCTCGATGTGTGTCACCGGCGCAACCGTTCCGCTGGCGCGCCGCATCACTGCGTGAATTCGTGCGACGAGCTCCTTGATACCAAAGGGTTTCACTACATAGTCGTCGGCACCCATGTCGAGCACGGTGACACGATCCATTTCGGTTTCCCGGGCACTCGCGACGATGATGGGCACATGCGAGAAGGTTCGAATCTGACGGCACACTTCGGTCCCATCGATATCCGGGAGTCCGAGGTCGAGAATTACCGTGGTAATTCCGCCCCCTCGAACCTTAGCTACGGCCTCACTCCCGAGAACCACATGCGTCACGTCATATCCGTTGTCGCGCAGTCCGTCGACAAGGGCGTCGGCAATGGCTCGATCGTCTTCTACCAGCAAAATCGTCATGCTTAGAGAGTGCCACGATTAAGCCCACTTATGAGGCTGCGCAATAAAAACCTTGGACGTTTCTTTACTAAAGTACGTTGTTCACCCTTCGACAAGACGAGAAACTGAGGACATGAACATCCAAGGCCCTCTCCTCCTTCTCGGCATGACCGCAACCACTGGTGTCGGACTCGGCACCGTAGCGGTGAATTCGGGAGCAATTAATGTCGAAGACGTTTCGGGACTGCTCGCGGACACCACCAACGCGGTATCAGGTCCGGTAGCAGGAGCAGACAACGCTTTTGGACCGACGGCTTCCCCGGTCTCGCCGCAGGTTACGGCTTCCAGTCTCGTCCCAGTGCCCGACACTTCGCTCGCCCAGGTAGCAATTGACGGAGCTTCGGGCGGGTCAACCACGACCTATGACCCCGGAACTGCAGGAGCGTCTTCGGGAGCGTCTTCAGGAACTAATTCAGGAACATCCCACGGTGCGAGTTCAGGCTCAACGGGAGGGTCGTCGGGATCGAACTCGGGATCGAACCCAGGTCACAACTCGGGGTCAAACTCGGGTAACAACTCTGGAGCGTCGAACGGAACGAACTCTGGATCATCGCACGGTACGAGTTCCGGTTCGAGTGGTGGATCGTCGGGCGGCTCACACAACGGTGATGAGGGCGAAGACAACGACCACGAAGACCACGAAGACCACGAAGACCACGAAGATAACGACTAATGGCTATCTTTATTGCTACTAAGGCACGAATCCTGGTGACGGTTGCGACCGCTGGCGCGATGTTCGCAGGAGTCGCGGGACTTCAGGCTCAAGCTCAGGAAGCGTCGGCATTGGCAAACGCCGCGGAATCTGCAACGACGGACACGTCGTCAACGGTCACCGCGCCGACGCCAACGGCTACAATCGCAAAGAAAAAGAAGAAGACAACGCCAACTGTTGCAGTGCAGACTCCGGCCGCCCCTGCCGTGCCTGTGAAGGCTGCACCTGCTCCGGCAAAGAAACCGGCTCCGAAAAAGCACGGTAGCTCTGGTGGCTCCAAGTAACCGGTCACACTCATCGATTGCGTCGGATGCGATTCGGGCGGCTCAAGGTGAGGCAGGCGCACACACCGTCTCACGCACATTCTTCACGATGGGAACCGTTGCTAACCTCGTTCTCGTTGGCGGTACAGAGGACATGCTCGATGATCTTGTTCGGACTGCAGATTTCTTGCAGTCCCTGTGGAGTCGTTTCTTACCCGAATCGGACATAACGCGACTCAACAACGCGGAAGGGTCTCCTGTCACCGTTAATCCGCTGACCGCGAAACTTGTCAGCGAAATGCTGGCGGCCCGCACGCTCACTGATGGTGAATACGACCCGACGATACTTCCCAAACTGTTGGCGGAAGGCTATGCGGCATCGCGCGTGGATCCT
>WLFX01000062.1 GCA_009703545.1 Actinomycetota bacterium | reverse complement strand
GTTTGTCGCTCCTAGACAAAAGAGCCTCTCGCGAAAGAGACTCTGACGTCCGCGACCCTGACGGGACTTGAACCCGCGACCTCCGCCGTGACAGGGCGGCACGCTAACCAACTGCGCTACAGGGCCTTGCATATTGAATTGTAGACCTACGTGACCCCAACGGGATTCGAACCCGTGCTACTGCCGTGAAAGGGCAGCGTCCTAGGCCACTAAACGATGGGGCCGTGTCTTGCCTCCGAAGACGCGCAACCCTCCCGAGTTTATGGCTTATTCCGTTCGCACGCAAACCGCCCGCCGCTCGGCAATGTCAGGATTGCCGACATTCCACGATTACCCTGAAACGACGAGTGTTTTCAACGGGGGTGATGAGTATGCGTAGAGGGTGGATCGGCCTCGGCGCCTTTATTGTGAGCATTTCACTGCTCATCAGTCCACTGGTATCGAACGATCGCGCCTACGCCTCCGATTACCCGTCGTGGTCGGATGTTCTCAACGCACGTAACGATGTCGCGCTCAAAGAGAAAGCGATCGCCGAGCTCAAAAGCATCATCAAGGGGTTGGAAAAGAAGGTAGCTGCCGCCGCAGCTGAGGCAGAACGCGTCGGAGCGATTTATCAAATTGCACAACAAGCGTTCGATGAGGCGGCTTACAAAGCTGACCAGTTGCAGGCTCAGGCCGACGAGGCGAAGAAAGACGCGGACGCGTCTCGGATTCGCGCCGGACAATTCGTGTCGGAACTCGCGCGTGTTGGCAACATCAATATTTCGACGAGCCTTCTCTCGAATGAATCAGGCGCCGCCGACCTTCTCAGTCGCCTCGGTTTCGCCTCGATTATTGCGTCTCAGGCGGATGGAATTTATGAGGCGGCGATCCGCGATCAGAACTCTGCGCAGTCCTTGACTGATCAGGCCAAGGTCGCAAAGAACGAACGTGACGCACTTCGCGCCGAGGCGGAAGCCGCATTCGAAATTGCGCAGACCGCGGCGATTGAGGCTCAAACCGCGTTCCAGGAAGAACAGGACCACCGGGCAACACTTCTGGCCCAGTTGGCGACCCTTGTCGAAAACAGGCGGGCCACCGAAAAGGAATATCAGGCGGGACTCGAAGACGGCGGCACAGCGGGCAGTGACCTTCCCCCGGGGGCGATTTCGTCAAAGGGCTGGGCTCGGCCGGCTGCGGGGTACATTTCGAGCGGCTTCGGATGGCGAGTGCACCCGATCTACCACACCGTCATGTTGCACACGGGAACGGATCTTTCCGCTGGCTGCCTAGTGCCGATTTACGCCGCACACGGTGGCCAGATCACCTACGCAGCACCACTCGGCACCTATGGAAACTTCATTCTGATCAACAACGGTGGCGGAATCTCGACCGGCTACGCGCACATTGCTAACGGCAGAACCTTCGTCACGATCGGCGAGCAGGTCTCAACTGGAACACACATCGCCGACGTCGGTTCGACGGGCGGTTCGACCGGATGTCACCTACACTTCGAGGTCCGTGAAGGCGGAAAGGCAATCGACGCGGTTCCGTTCATGCGGCGCATGGGTATCACGCTCGGATAATCAGTGGCCGGCGGCGAGGCGCGCGATACCTTCTTCGACTATTGCTTCAGCTTCGGCGCGACCCTGCCAGCCCTCGGTCTTCACCCACTTATTCGGCTCGAGGTCTTTGTAGTGTTCAAAGAAGTGTTCGATTTCTTTTTTCGTGAATTCTGGGATGTCAGCGAGGTCTTGAATGTGCGACCAGCGGACGTCCTTTTCGAGAACGGCGATGACTTTTGCGTCGCTTCCGCCGTCGTCGGTCATGTTGAACACAGCGACGGGACGGACGTTGAGTCCGACACCGGGAAAAAGCGGGTAATCGAGGAGGACGAGTACGTCGACGGGGTCACCGTCAAGGCCGAGCGTGTTCTCAAAGTATCCGTAATCCGTCGGGTAGACAAAAGTCGTGAAGAGCACTCGGTCCAGGTACACACGACCGGTCTCGTGGTCAACTTCGTACTTGTTTCGGCTTCCCTTGGGGATTTCGATAACGGCTGGGTATCCGGCCATGATGTCTCCTCGTGTCTCAACGGTTCTCGGATAACCTTACCGAGTGACCGATACCAACGGCGAGCGACGTGGCAGATTGTCCCCTGCCGTCGCCGTGGTTCGATCAGCGGTCTCGGACTTTTTCGACCGGCACCCCGTTTCGAACGGCTCTCTCGTCCTCGTCGCACTGAGTGGCGGAGCCGATTCTCTCGCGCTCGCGGCGGCAACTCGATTCGTCTGCGCTAAGCGTGGACTGCGCGCCGGCGCGATCATCATTGATCACGGGCTCCAATCCGGAAGTGCCGAGCTAGCCGCCACGGTGTTGGAAACCGCGAACTCTCTCGGGCTGGAGCCGGTCGAGGTCGTACACGTCGTCGTGGGAACCGAAGGTGGCCCAGAAGCGGCTGCTCGCGACGCGCGATACGCTGCGCTGCGAAGCGCCGCCGAACGCCACGGCGCTGCCGTCATTCTGACGGGTCACACTCGAAACGACCAGGCCGAAACGGTCCTGCTCGGACTCTCCAGGGGAAGCGGTCCCGGGAGCCTTCGCGGTATGGCGGAACGTGACGGGCTTATCGGCCGGCCACTTCTCGACGTCACGCGCGAGTCGACTCAAGCCGCCGCGCTCGCCGATGGCCTCGTGCCGTGGGACGACCCGCACAACTCGGATGAGCGATATTCGCGGGTGAGGGTTCGCCACGCCGTTCTGCCGGTGATGGAAACCGAATTGGGTCCCGGAATTGTCGACGCTCTCGCCCGCACGGCCGACCTTGTGCGCGATGACGATGACGCACTAGACCTTCTCGCCGAGGGGATGGGTCGCAACGTTATCGCGACCGACCCCGTGTCAATTGACGTCGATGACGTTGAAAGCCGGCCGCGCGCGTTGCGAACCAGAATCATTCGCATCGCCGCTTATCGCGCGTGGGGCACGACCATTACTCACGCTCAAACTCGATCAATCGATGCCCTGCTGACCGACTGGCACGGGCAGGGAAAGGTTGACGTCACCGGCGGTAGTGTGGTCAGACACGATGGTCGAATTCGCTTCGACCCCGCCAGTTAGGACGACATGCGGTACGACGATGTTTCCGACCAACTCGACGAGATTTTGGTTACCGAGGAACAACTCCTCGCGCGCATCGCCGTGCTCGCGCGTGAAATCGAGCGCGACTACGCCGGTAAAGACCTTCTGCTGGTTGGCGTTCTCAAAGGCGCGGTCATGGTCATGAGCGACTTGTCTCGTGCGCTGACGATTCCCATCACCATGGACTGGATGGCGGTTTCGTCCTACGGTCACGGAACGACCTCGAGCGGCGTGGTACGAATCCTCAAAGACCTCGACACCGACATTGCCGACCGAAACGTCCTCCTCGTGGAGGACATCATCGACACCGGCCTGACCTTGTCGTGGTTACGCGACAACCTGATGTCACGTGGAGCGGCGAGCGTCAAGATTTTCGCCGCTCTTCGCAAACCCGACGCAGTTAGAGTCGACATCGTTGCCGACTACCTCGGATTCGACATTCCCAACAAGTTTGTCGTCGGATACGGGCTCGACTATGCCGAGAACTATCGCCACTTACGTGACGTTGCGGTTCTGTCCCCACGTGTGTACGCCGAAAGCGAATAGCCCTGATGTGACCGCGTGCTAGCGAGTACGCTGGCAAGACGTGTTGTAGAACAGGAGCAAGGCGCCGAATGAAGAATTTTCTCAAAGGTCCGTGGTTGTACATTACTGCCGGCCTGTTGGTTGTGTGGGCGGGCTTCTCGTTCCTCACGACCGTCAATTACGCTCCGGTCTCGACCAAAGAGGGCTTGGCATTCATCGTCGACGGCAAGGTGAAGGAAGCTACCATCACCGACTTCGAACAGCGCGTTGATCTCACGTTGAAAACTGCGGACACCAAATACGGCGAAACCGTCCAGTTTTATTACGTCGCGCCGCGCGGTGCCGAGGTCCTGCGCGCGATCACCACAGCAAACCCAGAAAAGTTCACCGACGAGGTACCCAAGGAATCGTGGTTCATGTCGATTCTCGGGTTCATCATCCCGTTCCTCATCATTGGTATTGCCTTTTGGTTCATCTCGTCCAATGCCGGCGGCGCTCGCGGAGCGATGCAATTTGGTCGTTCGCGCGCCAAATTGTTCAACAAGGAATCACCGCAGGTCTCGTTTGAGGATGTTGCCGGCGCTGATGAAGCGATTGAAGAACTTCACGAAATTAAAGAATTCCTGCAGAACCCCGAAAAGTTCGAAAAGGTGGGAGCCCGCATCCCCAAGGGCGTGCTGTTGTATGGCCCGCCGGGAACGGGTAAGACTCTCCTCGCTCGCGCCGTAGCTGGCGAGGCATCGGTTCCGTTCTATTCGATTTCCGGTTCGGACTTCGTCGAAATGTTCGTGGGTGTCGGTGCGAGCCGAGTTCGCGACCTCTTCGACATCGCAAAACAAAACGCGCCCGCCATCATTTTCATTGACGAGATCGACGCCGTTGGCCGTCACCGTGGTGCCGGCATGGGTGGCGGTCACGACGAACGCGAACAGACCCTGAATCAACTCCTCGTTGAAATGGATGGCTTCGAGCCAGGGCAAAACGTCATCATGATTGCGGCAACGAACCGTCCGGACATCCTTGACCCCGCGCTCCTTCGCCCCGGTCGATTCGATCGCCAGATTCAAGTTGACGCCCCCGATTCCAAGGGTCGCGCCAAGATTCTCGCGGTGCATTCGAAGGACAAGCCGATGGCGAAGAACGTCGACCTCGAGGTTCTTGCGCGCAAGACGCCCGGGTACACCGGCGCAGACCTCGCCAACGTCATCAACGAAGCCGCGCTTCTCACGGCTCGTCAGGGCAAGAGCGAATTGACCAACGAGATTCTCGACGAGGCAGTTGACCGCGTCATGGCTGGACCGCAGAAACGGTCGCGAATCATGAAGGACAAGGAACGGCTCATTACCGCGTATCACGAAGGTGGTCACGCTCTGGCGGCGGCCGCAATGCGCCAGACCGACCCCGTGACGAAGGTCACGATTCTTCCGCGCGGACGCGCCCTCGGTTACACGATGGTGATGCCACTCGACGATAAGTATTCGATCACCCGCAACGAATTGCTCGACCAGTTGGCCTACGCCATGGGTGGCCGAGTCGCTGAAGAAATCGTCTTCCACGACCCAACAACGGGTGCGTCGAACGACATCGAAAAGGCGACCGGAATCGCTCGCCGCATGGTTACTGAGTTCGGAATGTCGACTGTGGTCGGGTCCGTCAAGTTGGGTTCGGGCTCAGGCGAGATGTTCCTCGGTCGTGACGTTGGGCACCAGCGCGATTACAGCGACGGAGTTGCCGAACGGGTTGACGCCGAGGTTCGCGCACTCATCGACGCTGCGCGTGACGAAGCGTGGACGGTGCTCTCAGCTAACCGCGCGATCCTCGACCAGCTCGCGAAGGAACTGCTCGAAAAGGAAACGCTCGACCACAACCAGCTCGCGACCATTTTCGCCAAGGTCAAGAAGCTTCCCGCACGTCCGGTGTGGAAGTCGAACCCCAAGCGACCCGTGTCGACGAAGGGACCGATAAAGGTACCTGCGCGCATCGCTCTCGATGCAGACGTGTCGACAGCGGCGAAGTCGACCGCTAAGACGAAGCCTTCCGCCAGGGCTAAGTCCACGACCGCAGTCACGCCTGCGGCCAAGCGGACGAAGCCGGCCTCGAAATAGTTTCATGGCCATCGATCGAGACCGCATCGCCGCGGCTGTGAGGGAAATCCTCTCGGCCATTGGTGAGGACGTGTCGCGTGACGGGTTGCGCGAAACGCCCGTTCGGGTCGCTGACGCGATGGCTGAACTGTATGCGGGCGTTGGCGCAGATGCGACCGAGGGCTTGCGTGACTCAGCGTCGACCGCTGATGTCATGTCGAACGACCCCGTCATTGTCCGCGACCTTACCTTCCGCTCAATGTGCGAACATCACCTCCTGCCGTTTCACGGTGTTGCCCACATCGCGTATGAGCCAACCGACACGGTCGTCGGTCTTGGGCGTTTGGCTCGAGTTCTTGACACGATTTCGTCACGGCCTCAAGTTCAGGAACGAATCGGCATCGAGGTCTGTGACGCGCTCCTGGCCGGCGTGGGAGCGAGTGGTGTGCTCGTCGTTCTCGACGCTCGGCACGAGTGTGTCTCGGCTC
>WLFX01000061.1 GCA_009703545.1 Actinomycetota bacterium | reverse complement strand
ACCGAGTTTGACCACACCGTATGAGTTGTCGGAACTCCGCGGCGAAGATCCGCATCATCCATCACGTCGTCGTGATAGAGGGTGGCTAGATGAATCAGTTCGACAACCTGGGCACCCATGATGATGTCGTCACGTGTTGGGTCACCGTATTCGGCGGTGATGAGAGCCAATAACGGCCGAACCCGTTTCCCGCCCGCTTCAAACAAGTAACGCGCGATGGTGTCGGTGTGTGCATCACCAAAGTGCAGGTTTGACTCAAGTGATGCTTCCATCCGATCAACACCGGTGTTGAGTCGTTTGACAAGTTCGCGCTCCTCCGGCGTTGACGACAGTGCATCGGCAAGCCCGAAGTTCGAACTGATGGAATTCTGGTGGCTCATCGCTCGGTTCCCAGAGGGGCAGTTCCGCGGTGAAGCGCGACAACTCCACCAGTCAAATTTCGATAACCGACCGCGGTGAAACCGGCGTCACGAATCCAACTTGCGAGGAGGCCCTGCGAGGGCCAATCATGGATCGAGTCCTTGAGGTAGGTGTAGGCGGCGGGATTGGTGCTGGACATGTTCGCAATGCGGGGCATCACCGACGTCAAGTAGAAGTCATAGGCCCGTCGAACCATCTGGTTCGGGGGCGTCGTGAATTCGCAAATGATTAGGCGGCCTCCGGGGACGAGCACTCGCCGCATTTCGGCGAGCGCCTTGTGTGGGTCGTGAACGTTCCGCAAGCCGAACGACACGGTGACAGCATCGAAACTAGCGTCATCAAACGGCAATGCAGTCGCGTCACCTTCGACGAAGTCAATATCAGGGTGACGCTGGCGTCCAACCGCGACCATTCCCGCCGAAAAATCAAGGGCTGTGACCCGCGCTCCCGCGCGCGCAATCGCGGAACTGGATGTTCCCGTGCCGGCGGCGATGTCCAGGATTCGGTCGCCGGGGATAACTCCGAGTGCACGAACCGTGGCCAATCTCCAGAGCGCACTGGTACCCATCGAGAGAATCGCGTTCGTTCGGTCGTAGCCCGGGGCTACATCGTCGAACATCGCCGCGACTTTGATGGGGTCTTTACCCAGGTCAGCACTCGTCACGATTATCAACTCTACCCGTGCGTAGGTAGCCTTAAGGAGTGAGTAGCGCCAACCTCGAGACCTTCACACGCGACGTCGTTCGATCGGTTCGAGTTGAATCGATACTCGACTACGCGAGCCCGTCTCGACCCCTGTTTTTCCGCAGCGGGGACCGTGAAATCGTCGGTATCGGTGAGCACACCCGATGGTCGGCGAGTGGGCCGAATCGCTTCGCAACGTTGGCCCGACAGTGGGATGCTGCCGTGGCGGTGGCACCGCCCGCTATGCGCCCCTACCTGCACGCGTTTGGGAGCGGATCATTCGACCCAGATGGCGAAGCCTTTCTGATTTTTCCGCGCGTAACGATTATTCGCCACGGACGTGAGGTGACGACGGTGACTGCGGGCGCCTCGGACACCTCGCCCGAGAAGGTGCGTCGAACCATTGGTCCCGTGCCCGTCGTCGATTGGCCGCACATCGACTCGGTTTACCGCGATCGGGTTCGATTGGCACTTGGACGTTTGGATTCCGATTTCGGAAAAGTTGTTGTTGCTCGAGCGATAACGGGACACGTCGTCACGCCGGGTGACGAACGCGCACCGTTGGTCAAACTGGCATCGGGCTATCCCGACTGTCACATTTTTGCGGTCGAGGGGTTGTGGGGAGCATCACCCGAGACGCTCGTTCGGGTCCACGATCGGCGTGTACAGACGCGGGTGCTCGCGGGAAGCGCCGCGCGAGGCAGCGACCCTCAATCCGATGCCCGCGCGGCGTCACACCTGGCAGATAGCCCCAAAGACCGCGACGAACACGAGTATGCGATGCAGTCAGTTCTGACGGCTCTCGCGCCGCACTGCCGGACGATCGTCGGTGCGTCGACACCGTTCACACTTCGACTGTCAAACGTCTGGCATCTTGCGAGCGATATTGAGGGCGTTTTGCGGACTCGAACGTCGGTTCTCGACATCATTGACTCGCTTCACCCCACCGCTGCCGTGGCGGGTGTCCCCACTGACCGCGCCCTCGCAACTATCGCGGACATCGAGGCAATCCCTCGTGGACGCTACGCCGGTCCCGTGGGCTGGGTGGACGGCGCGGGGAACGGTGAATGGGCGATCGCTCTTCGGTGCGCTCAATGGCGCGAAAAAGATATCGTCGCGCACGCTGGTGCAGGAATCATCGTTGGGTCTGACCCAGAGTCGGAGTACGACGAAACCGAACTCAAGTTCCGGCCGATTCGCGAGTCACTAACGCTTTAGCCGTGGAGCAGTGGCGCTTCGATGAGGATTGGCTCAGCGGTTTCCGTGAGCGCTGACGTAAGTTGTCCCCGTGTTTCGACACGGCGATACGCGATTCCATAGGCTTGGGCGAGCGCCTCGAAATTGACGTGTTGCGGCGTGAGCATGACGGACTCAAAGTGTGCGGGATTCGCGGTTGCCTTGACGTCGAGTCCCTCAAAGATTCGACCGCCGTTGTTGTTACAGACAATGACTTGTATCGGACCCGTAATCAATGCGAGGGAACTCGAATCATAGGCGGCGGCGAGATCCCCGAGAACGACACGCGTGACGCCGGCCGGGGCATCGGGACGACGCGAGGCCGAGGCGATCCCCTGGGCGGTCGCAATCGTTCCATCAATTCCCGCAAGACCACGGTTGGAGTGAACCCGAATCGGCTTCCCCGGCACAATTGAGTCGGCGATTCGAATAATGGACGAAGCTCCGAAAACCAAACGGTCGTGAGGCCACGTGGCATCCCAAACCAATCGCACGATCAGGTCACTCGTCACGGGCTCTCGTTGAATTTCCATTTCCCGTCGGGCGAAGGCTGACCGCGTCGCGTGATCATCTGCGATGCTGCCGTCAACATCCGCTGCGGGTTCCACCACGTGAGCATCGAGCGTCATTCGTGAGCGCCGCGCCCAGACAAGTCCCCACTCACGGGCGATGTCGTCGCCCGATCTGGCCACGACAATCTCGTCAACGAGACGCACTCGTTCGGTCGGGCGATATGGGACCCCTTCTCCCACGTGAACCACGGTGACGGCGACTCCTTCCCGCGTGCACAACTGGTCGATGACGTTCGACAGGGTTGGGCGTCCCACGACAATAACCGTGTGGACGGCGTCGGCGAATTCTGGGTTCACCGCGATGGTTCGATAGTCCGTCACCAAATGCGGCCCAAAGTGCGAACCGCTCTCGACTTCGGCAAACAGCGGAGCGCCCAACTCGCGCGCCCATTTCTCGGCTCGAACACCCGCACCGAGCCCCGCAACAACGACAACACCGAAAGTGGCCTCGATGGTCGTCGATACTGACTCCCGTTCAACGACGAGAAGTTCACCGGGGCGTATCGACTCGAGGTATCTCGTCGGGGCTTCGGACGATAGTGGCTCGATGAACTGTGGGTTGACGTGAACGGGTCCACGTTCACGAAGGGCGATAGTCAGCGCGTCGAACGCAACGCTCGCGCCACTCATTTCGGCGTCAGCCGGGCTTTCGGCGGGGGGAACGTCGAACGTTCCGTGAGCTGCGGCCGCAAACATCCCGACGTGGAAGGTGGTTTGTCCCCCGCCCTGCGCGCGCACCGAAGCCGGGCGGTCAGCGGTGACCAGCAGCAAGGGCGTGCCCTGGTGGAACGCCTCGACAACCGCGGGATGAAGGTTGGCCACGCTGCTCCCTGATGTTGTCACGACGACCGCGGGACGACCCGATTCGAGTGACAGTCCCAGCGCCAGAAAGCCCGCTGCGCGCTCGTCGAGCACCACGTGAAGAGTGAGCAACCCGCGATCGGCTAATTCGGCGGCGAGTAACGCGAGCGATTGCGATCGCGACCCAGGGCACACGACGATGTCGGTCACCCCGTTCTCGATGAGAGTGCGCAGGAACGCGAGTGACCAGTTTGTCGCATGGGACACAGCGGACGCCTTCGACGTCACGCCGAGTCCTTGGGCGGGTTTTCACCCTCCTCATCAAGTCGGCGAAGTTCCTCTTCGAGTCGGGCAATTCGGTCATCAACCGATTCCGTCGAGAACGGGCCGCTCGTCGGGCCGCGGTCAACGATGTCGGTGGGTGTGGCAGGTTTTGTCGTGGCGCCACGGCGACCCTTACCCATAATGAACCAGAGGATTGCCCCGATGAGCGGGAACACAACGAGAACAACAAACCAGATCGGTTTCGGCAGTCCGCGAACCTTCGATGCGGGTGTGATGGCAACGTCGACAATGGCGTAAATGACCACAGCGGCAATTACGAACGAACCAAACAGAAGAACGCGAGCCATTCTTTCATTCTAGGCGCGCTCGACGGGCGCTTACGATGTAGATATGAGCCCGTGGATCACGTACACCCTCGCCCGTCTCGGAATTTTCGTTGTCGCACTCGTTACCCTCCTCGTCCTCGGAACTGGGTGGATTTGGGGAGCAATCTTTGCAACGTTGATTTCGCTCGCTCTTTCTGTGCTCCTTCTCAGTGGGCTGCGCCAACGCATCGCGAAGGACATTCAGCGCCGGGTCGAAAAACCCACCCCCGACATCGATTCAAACGTCGAAGACGACCAGATTGATTCGGCAAAGAACTAAGTCAGGAATCCCCGCAACAACGCTGCTGTCCCCTCGAGGTGAGCACGCATAGCCGCTTCTGCGTCACCGGGTCGCCCAGAAAGAATAGCCATGACAATGGTTTCGTGTTGTTCGTTCGAGTGGGCAATGTTGGGCGGCAACAAGGGAATCCCGTCGAGAAGTTCGTTGACCTTCACTCTGGATTGGGCGATCTGGCTCACCAAGGAATTCGAACCCGCCATCTCGGCGATCAGCAGGTGAAGTCGAGAATCAAGACGCCGATAATCCTCGACCGTCGCGCTGGCGGTTTCATGGTGTACCGACCACAAACGCTCCCGGAGTTCCCCAGTGAGGTCTTTCATCGCTGCCTGGTAGGCGGCTCCCGGTTCGAGGACAGCCCGTAGTACCAGAACGTCATGAATGTCTGACACGGTGAAGTGTTGGCGTTCAATGACGCCGCCGTCCCTCCCGATGACGATGGGGCCAGCGGGAATCGTCTCGGCGGCGAACGTGCCGCCGTATCGTCCGCGCCGAATCGACAAATATCCCGCTTCCGACAACGACGCAATCGCATCTCGAACGGTGTCTCTCGAGATTTCGAGCATCGTGGCGAGTTCGCGTTCAGGCGGCAATTGTTCGCCAGGGTGAATCAGGCCGAGGCGAATCGTCTGCAGGATTCGTTCGACCGTCTCTTCGTAAGTGTTTCCACCGCGAATGGGTTTGAGAAGCAACGATCGGTCGAAGCCGACCGTTGCCCCTGCAGACTCACTCTCCGAGACGTCGAAGTCCATGTTGGTTAGACCGGTGTGACGTATGCGCCCGAAATTCCGCCATCAACAAGGAAAGTCGATCCGGTGATGAATGACGCGTCGTCACTAGCGAGGAAGGCGACCGCGGCCGCGAGTTCTTCCGGCCGAGCGAACCGTCCAATGGGAATGTGGACGAGTCGACGCTGTGCGCGCTCGGGGTCTTTGGCGAACAACTCCTGCAACAAGGGCGTGTTGACCGGTCCGGGGCAGAGCGCGTTGACGCGAATTCCCTGACGCGCAAACTGCACACCGAGTTCGCGGCTCATGGCAAGAACTCCGCCCTTGCTGGCAGTATACGAAATCTGGCTCGTCGCGCTTCCCAAGACGGCAACGAAGGACGCCGTGTTAATGATCGATCCGCTTCCCTGCTTGGTCATGTGACGCAGTACCGCGCGACAGCACAGGTACACGCTCTTGAGGTTCACGTCTTGAACTTTCTGCCACGCGGGAAGTTCCGTTGTTTCAATCGAGTCATCATCGGGCGGCGAGATACCGGCGTTGTTGAACGCGATGTCGACGCGGCCGTGCAGACGCACCGTCTCGTCGAACAGGTGGTTGACCTGGTCTTCATCTGCCACGTTCACCTGAATAAACGTGCCCTCGAGTTCCTCGGCCGCCGCAGTGCCCGATTTTGGGTCCATGTCGCCGATGACGATGGTCGCACCTTCCGCGCGCATGCGCTTGGCGGTCGCAAGACCGATTCCGCTCGCGCCGCCGGTAATGACCGCGACCTTGCCTTTCAGGCGTTGGGTGAGATCGATTTGTTCAATGGACATGGTGGTTCCTTTCTGGGGATTAGTCCGCTGGGATGAAAACGTTTTT
>WLFX01000060.1 GCA_009703545.1 Actinomycetota bacterium | reverse complement strand
TCGGCGGAGTACACGGTGACACCGCCGTTGCCGTACTCAATTTCAGAAACCACCCACTCCAGTCGGATATCTAGCCCGTCAGCCAGATGATCAGTGATCGCCCCGTAGCCCTTGTCGAGAAGGGTGTCCCCGCCCCGTATCGCCTTGCCTTCGTCGAGAGCGGCAATCGCGAGTTCTGACGGGTCTTCGCCATATTCACCGCTCACCTCCACCGAGAGCACCCACTGTTGAGCGACGGTGAGTCTGTCGGGCAATAGCTCTGAGAGAGGGCGAGCCTCGGCATTACCAGCGTCCAACGCCCTATCCGTCAACTCGTCGAAAAACGCCATTGCTTTCGCGCTGCCACCAATCTCGTTGTCGTAGTCGAAAGCAATCGTCTCGACTCCGGCCTCCGTTGCCAGTTGCACCATCGGATTGTCGGTGACCCCGTGAATCCACGACGGCCCGAGGTCAGCCACCGCTCCCCCGAAAGGCACGGTGTGGGCTCGGCCACCGGTGCGGTCGCGAGCCTCCAGCACGATGACGTCGCGCCCAGCATCGACGAGGGCGCGCGCCGCAGCAAGGCCAGCGAATCCGGCGCCGATCACCAGCACTGTGCCCGGGATGTTGGCAAGCTCCGCCGCCGCGCGACGCCCGCTCTCCAGAGCACCATGCGTGGTTGCGGGAGCGCTGGATGATGTGCCTTCGCCGGCGAAGTGCAGTGGGCCCACGGGGGCGGCAAGCAGAGTTCGCGCATCCGTCCCCACGGCGCTCGGGGCAAGGAACGAGTAGGAGCCCTCAGCAAACGGGTCCGTTGACCACGAGGTGCGAAGAAACGAGGCCGGACGTTCCGGGACGTCTCCCGTGATAGCGCCGTTACCAGCGCCGCCGGTCACCGGTGCTGATTGTTTTGCAGTTGCGCAGGCCGCCAAGACGAAAGTCGTGCCGAGGGCCAGACCACCGAGGACCAGAGCGCGCCTGCTGAGATTGACACCGCTCAGCGCCGGCAGGCCTGGGTCCGTTACAGGGAAGCTCACCCCAAAACGATACTGCCGCAATGTGTTTAGGAGTTTGGACTTGAGGTATTCGTGCCTGTACTAGCTTTCGTGGGCTCAATAAAGGTCTGGGCGGCGATCCTCCAGGACATGGTTACGGGGTCCGATTGTCAGTCGCTCTCGATCAATTGCGATGTCCGCATCGACTCGATGGTTGCTGTCCTTCGTGCCACTAGGCCATCCCTCAGCATTGATGATCACCGACCCTTCTGTCCACGTGTTCCCGCGTTCGGTGCCTCGTCGATCGCAACAAAACATAGGTATTCGCGATGACCGCGATGCTGCCATCGCCTGGATGACCTCTGGTGGGTGCTCACCAGACGGCATGGGAACCGCAGGCCAGTTGGTGGGAATCGCAATCATGTCCGCACCCTGCAAGGCAAGCGACCTCGGCATCTCGGGGAACTCCTGGTCATAACAAATCAGCACTCCCACGCATCCGACGGGGGTCTCAAAGACCGTCGGAGCATCGCCTCCGGGGCTGAACAATTCCTTCTCTGCGTCCCACAAGTGCGTCTTTCGGTAAACACCAATGACCGACCCCGCCGTCAACACGATGGCGGAGTTGTAGAGCACGCCACCATCGTTCTCGCAGAATCCAACGACGGCAACGGTGTCAACCTTCAGCAATGAACTGAGCCGCATGAAGAATTCGTCTGTCGACGCCAGCGAACAGGAAAGTGCCTCGGCGGGGTCCAAAAGATAGTAGCCACTCGTTGCAAGTTCCGGCAGAACTAAAAGTTGTACTCCATTAGCCATTGCGTCAACGACGGCTGCTTCAATCAGCTCTTTGTTGCGCTGAAGATCCCCAATAGCTGGCGCAAGTTCATCGCAACGAACGCGCACAACTCGACTCGACACTAGTTTCCTGGCGAGAAGATATCGAGGCGCATCGTGGCTGTCGCACTGTGCGCGGCCATCCCCTCGGAGTCCGAGATGACGCGGACGGCATCGGCCAATTCCGGTGTCGCTGCTTGGGTGACCTTCTGATAGGTCAGAGGCTTCAAGAATCTGGCGACTGAAAGCCCGGCGCTGTGCTTTGCACCACCTGCTGTGGGCAACACGTGATTGGTTCCAGCCATTCCCTTGTCAGAGTATGCAACAGTGCTCCATGGGCCAATGAATATCGATCCATAATTTTTCAAGGTGCGGTGGAAATACTCGTCGTCCGCCGTCTGAATTTCGAGGTGTTCCGGAGCAAGGTCATCCATGAGAATGACCGCGGTCTCGCGATTATTCGCAACCGTGACGGACCCGTAGTCGCGCCACGCGGCTCCGGCAATCTCGGCCGTCGCCAACGTCAGCAGTTGCCGATCAACCGCCTCAATCACCGCCCGACCGAATTCCTCTGAGGTTGTCACCAGCGCAGCGGGTGAATTGGGCCCGTGTTCCGCCTGCCCGAGGAGGTCAGCAGCAATGATTTCAGGATCTGCCGTTTCGTCCGCGATTGCCGCAACTTCCGAGGGCCCGGCGAGAAGGTCAATGGCGACTGTGCCAAAAAGTTGTCGCTTTGCTTCGGCAACAAAGGCATTCCCCGCGCCCACGAGCATGTCGACTGGCAACTCGTCGAGCAGTCCAAATGCCATCGCCGCGAGTGCTTGGACTCCACCGAGTGTGAACACGCGGTCTGCTCCGGAGAGGTACGCGGCATAAACGACCGCATCGTTCGCGCCGCCATCGGGTTGAGGGGGCGTGCAGGCAATTACCGTTTCGACGCCCGCAACCTTGGCCACGCCAACAGTCATGAATGCACTTGCCGTCAATGGGAATCGTCCCGCGGGAAGATAAGCGCCAACACGTGAAATCGGTATGTACCGTGAGCCAGCGACCAGTCCCGGAAGGATCTCCATTTCAAAGTCTTTGAGATGGTTTCGTTGAGCAGAAGCAAAGGTTTTGGTCCGCTCGGAACCCAATTCGATCGCCGAACGGAGATCCGGGGCCAGCCGGTCGCCACTTGACGCAATCGTGGCTGTGCTCAACTCGAATTCTGGTTTCGTCCAATTGTCGAGGCGCGAGGCGTAGTCGCGCACTGCGTCCAGTCCACGTCGCTCGATATCGAGCAACATCCCGGAGACTGTCTCAATCACCGCAGGGTCTCGTTGAGCTGCGGGAGCGTCAATGAGCGGTTTTTTGAGATGGTGGAAGGAACCCTCGAGGTTCGCGAGAACGATAGGTGTGAATCGCATGGCTTCAGCATAATTTTTGTTTTACCCCCTTACAAGACCATTGATGCCTTACCACGCCATAGGATTTCCCTATGACACTGGCTCAACTTCGCGCGTTCGTCCTCTCCGCGAACCTGGGTTCGTTTACCGCAGCAGCGGAAGCCCTCGGTACCACTCAGCCCACGGTGTCAGGGCTCGTACGAAAACTTGAAGATAATCACGGACTTGCGTTGTTTGTGAGAACCGCGCGCAACCTCGTGCTTACTGCAGCCGGAATCGAGATCCTGCCGTGGGCTCGCCGAGCGGTTGACGCGGCAGACGGCGCAGAAGATTCGCTCTCAGCGTTCCGCGGGATGACAGGAGGCGTCGCTTCCCTCGGCGTGCTGAGGAACGCGTCGTACTACTTCCTTTCGAATCTTGCCGAGCACTTTCATCGCGAACACCCCGGAGTTCGCACTCGGCTCATTGGACAAAACTCGGTCGAAGTCGCGGCCGCTGTTCGTTCCGCCGATTTGGAGGCGGGCCTCGTCGTGCTGCCCATTGATGACGATGGCCTCGACGTCACACCACTCATGAGGGATGAAGTGATGTGGGCGAGCGCCGATCCCCTCCGCGTGGCTAGTCCGATGACAATTGATGAAATCCCGAAAGCGCCCCTCATTCTTTACGACGCCCACTACGGGTGGAGCGATCCGACTCGTCGCCAGCTTGCAGAACGCGCTCAAGTCATCGGGCTCAAACTCGAACCGTTGATCGAAGTCGAGAATGTTGAAGTTGCACTCAGTCTTGTCGGACGCGGGATGGGTGACACCATCGTTTCGCGCGCCGTGACGCGAAGTGCGGGATTCCCATCCAACGTGATGTTGGCGCCATTTGCCGAGCCGCTTTTTGACACAATCGCGCTGGTTTCCCGTGTGGACACAATTCTCTCCCCGGTCACCGCCGAACTGGTTCGCATGGCGACAGACATGTTGAATGAGTCCCGTCAGACAGGCGAGTTCGACGAGCGGGTCAGACCCAGGAAAAAGTAAACATAGGCAAAACCTATGGTTGCAATAGGTTGATATCTACTTGTGCGATAGGGAACAAGACCCTAGATTTCGATATCAAGCAGGTCGATTCAACTTAATCAGCCTCGCCAACTAATGCTGGTACTTGTCGCAATTGACTTGGCCATGACTTCTACATAAGGAGAAAAAGATGTCCAGCACAACCAAGAACCCAACGAGCGGCATCGAAGCCCGCTCGATTGATTGGGTTCCACTCAACGAACGACGGGGCAAAGCATCGACGCTATTCCCGTTGTGGTTCATGTCCAACGCCAACGTGACAACACTCGCCACCGGCATGCTCGGCGCTGCAATGGGCGCAAGCCTGCTCACGTCGCTGACCGCAATAGTGCTCGGAGTTGCCGTCGGAACGATTTTCACCGCATTCCACTCAGCACAAGGCCCACAACTCGGACTGCCTCAGATGATTCAGTCGCGTGCTCAATTCGGTTACCGTGGCGTGATCCTGATATGCGCAATCGTGGTTTTCAGCCTCGTCGGTTTCAATATGTTCAACCAGATGCTTGGGGCGCAAATCCTCAATATGACAACCGGCGTTGAAGCGAACACTCTCTGGTACGTGCTCATCAGTGCCGTCTCACTGGTACTGGCAATTTTCGGCTACCACTGGATCCACGCAACTCAGAAATGGCTGACTTTGCTGTTTCTCGCGACCTTCGGGATCTTCACTGTGGGTGCGTTGATCGTTGTCCCACTCGACCCTGCGCAGCTCACCTTCAATGACTTCAACATCGCGGCGTTCCTCATTCAGTTCGGTGCCGCGGCCGCCTACGCACTGGGATGGGCGCCCTACGTTTCCGACTACTCGCGTTATCTCCCGCCTCAGACAAGTCCTGCGAAAGCGCTCTGGTTCACCTACGGTGGCGTGTTCATTGGTGCAGCATGGCTGATGGCACTCGGCGCTCTCGTCGCAGCAGCATTCTCTGGAACCGCCCCACTTGACGGTGTCAGTGCAGCCGCTGACATGATTTTGCCCGGTTCCGGCTACTGGCTATTGCTCTCCGCACTTCCCGGGCTCATCACCGTCATCACGGTCAACGTGTATGCCGCGTGTATTGAGGTCATCACCATAGGTGATTCAATCCGACCCGTGAAGCCGACGATCCGAGTGCGGGTAATCGCCTGCGTTCTCATCACGGTGGCGGCGTTGATTGGTTCACTGTTCAGCACAGGCGAGTTCCTTGGAAACTTCGGAAGCTTCCTGGTTATCCTTCTTTACATCCTGGTGCCGTGGACCGCAGTCAACCTCGTGGACTACTACTTTGTTCGTCGGGGCAATTATGCCGTTCGCGAAATCTTCAAGGCGAACGGTATCTACGGGAACTGGGGATGGCGAGGACTCGCGTCGTACGTGATTGGAATTGTCGCAATGATTCCGTTCGTCGTGACTGTCTGGTTCACTGGCCCGATTGCAGCGGCACTTGGTGGCGCCGATCTCGCGTTGTTCGTCGGAGTAATCGCCTCCGCCGTTGCCTACCTGATTCTTGCCCGGAATCTCGACTTGGACAACGAGCGACGTGTTGCGGCAGCCGACAAGTCGCAGTTCGGTCAAACGGCGGTCGCCTTCGACTAAGGGTTACCGTCATCGATTCACACAAAGCTTCACCGCTGTGAGATTGGCCCCGAGTAAACGCTCGGGGCCAATTTGCTTCTCGTCGCGAATGCGCAGCCGAGGGGAGCCCGCGGTATTCGGACCTCTAAAGTTCGATAAACGGAATTACTCCGTCGGGACCCACAAAGATGAGATCTGCGGGCTGACCGACATCAATCGTTGTCCGTGACGACGCCTTGATTGCTTGGGAACGAGTTAAGGCTTCCTCTGGGTGCCATGCTGGCCGACCATCGGCAGTTCGCGCGGTCGCCATCTCGATAGTGTGCCACGGGTCAAGCGGTGCGACGGGAGCATCGGACCCGAGGATGAGTTTGACCCCGGCGTCGAGAAACGACTTCATCGGATAGGCATACGAGACGCGGTCCCCCCACAGTTTCTCGGCGACGTCACGATCGTCGACGG
>WLFX01000006.1 GCA_009703545.1 Actinomycetota bacterium | reverse complement strand
CGCTGTTGCTGGCCGCCTGAGAGGCCGCCGCCGGGCTTGTCGAGACGGTTCTTGACTTCTTTCCATAAGTGAGCGCTCTTGAGTGACGATTCGACGATGCCATCTTGGTCTGACTTTGACATTCGATCGTTGTTGAGTTTGTAACCCGCCAGCACGTTGTCGCGGATCGACATCGTCGGGAAAGGATTCGGGCGTTGGAAGACCATTCCGACGTCGCGTCGAACGGTCACCGGGTCGACTTCATCCCCGTAAAGGTTGAGGCCGTCAAGACGGATGTCCCCCTTGACCCGCGCACCAGGAATAACCTCGTGCATGCGGTTGATGGTGCGCAACAGGGTCGACTTTCCGCAACCGGACGGTCCGATGAACGCTGTGACCGTCTGAGGTTCAATCGTGAGGGACACATCTTCGACGGCGAGAAACTGACCGTACAACACGTCGACGTGATCGAGTTCAATGATTTTTCCCATGTCTTTTTCCATCCTTAGTGGTTTCCAACGGGCCGAAGGACGCGCGAAACAATTCGAGCTCCGAGATTGAGGACCATAACAATGACGATGAGCGTCAGGGCGCCGGCCCACGCGCGATCGATATATGCCTGAGCGTCCGTTCCCTGGCTCGAATACGAGTTATAGACGAAGACCGGCAAGGTCATCATCCGCTCGCTGAAGGGGTTGTAGTTCATACTCTGCGTGAATCCAGCCACAATGAGGAGCGGTGCCGTTTCGCCAATCACGCGTGCAATCGCGATCATGATTCCAGTAACCAGGCCTCCGATTGCCGTCGGGAAGACGACACGAAGGATCGTGAGCCACTTGGGAACTCCGAGTGCAAGCGACGCTTCGCGCAGTTCATTGGGGACTAGCCGGAGCATCTCCTCGGAGCTGCGAACCACGACGGGAATCATGAGCACGCTGAGTGCGACGGCACCGGCGAAGCCCATTCGAACACCGGGGCCAAAAAAGAGGGAAAACATCGCGAACGCGAAAAGTCCGGCGACGATGGATGGAATTCCCGTCATCACATCGACCATCGTTGTCACCCAGTTTGAGAATCGACCTCGACCGTATTCGACCAGATACACGCTGGTCAGGAGACCGATGGGAATCGAGATGAGGGCCGCTATGAGCGTAATTTCTAGTGTGCCGATAACCGCGTGGAGTGCGCCACCACCAGCGCCCACCACGTTTCGCATGGAGCTTCCGAAGAATTGAGCGTCGAATCGCGCAAGACCGAGTGCGATGACAGTCCACACAAGAGAGACGAGCGGAATCAGCGCAAACCCGAAAGCCGAGAAAACCAAGCCCGTCATCGTCCGATTGATGGCCTTCCGACGACCCTCCACGAACCAGGATGTTGGAACCACGAGAAGTCCAAAGACCACCATCCCCAAGGCGAAGATTCCGAGGGGGACGAATTCGCCGTCGCCTCGGTTGACGGCGGCAACAAAATACGAGATGGCCATTCCACTGATGAAAAGCGAGATGACTGTCCCTCGAGTCAGTGTGGTGGGGCGACCGCGAACCGTTGTCATCAGTTCTCGCCCATCTTCCTACGCTGACGCGTAACAATTGCTCGCGCAAACGAGTTGACCACCATCGTGATTGCGAAGAGAACGAGTCCAGCGGCTATGAGTGCGTTGACGTCGAGTCCCGAGGCTTCCGGGAAGTCGAGTGCAATCGTCGACGCGATCGTCGACGGGTTTTCCGAGGTGAGGAGCTTGAACGTTACCGCCGCAGCTGGCGATAAGACCATGGCCACAGCCATCGTTTCGCCCAATGCCCGACCCAGGCCGAGCATCGCGGCAGACAGGAGCCCGCTGCGGGCGAAGGGAAGAACGGCCATCTGAATCATTTCCCAGCGAGTTGCTCCCAAGGCGAGCGCCGCCTCTTCGTGTAAACGCGGAGTCTGGAGAAAAACTTCTCGGGCGAGGGCCGACATGATGGGCAAAATCATGATGGCCAGTACAACCCCAACGGTAAGGATCGTGCGTCCAGTGCCCGAGACCGGTCCTTCAAAAATGGGAAGAAAACCCCAATTGTCGGCCAGCCACTGATACACCGGCTGGATAAAGGGAGCAAAGACTTGAATCCCCCACAGCCCATAGACAACTGACGGGATCGCCGCCAATAGGTCGATGACATAGCCGAGGGCCGATGCAATTCGGCGGGGGGCGTAATGCGAAATGAATAGTCCGATTCCGATGGACAGCGGCGTCGCAAAAATCAGAGCAAGAGTCGCAGAAAACAATGTCCCAAAAACTAGCGGCCCAACGAAAGCCAGAAAGCCGTCCGGTGTGGATTCGATCTGTGCCGATGGGTCGAGCGCCGGAAGGGCTTTGAATACCAAAAACGCCGCGACAAGGACCAAAACCGAAAGAATGACGACGCCAGCACTAATCGAAACACCACGGAAAATTCGATCGCCTCTGCGAGGTCGAACTGTTGTGGTCGTTGGTGAGGTCACAGAGAAACACTAACGACAGAAGAGGGGCGCTGCATCATAAAGATTCAGCGCCCCTCTCTTAGCGTGTGGTCGTTACTTGATTGCTGCCGTGATTGCGGCGGCCTCTTCCTGAACCGCACCCGATACCGGTGCAGAGCCGGCGTTGGTGGCGGCGGTTGCCTGCCCATCAACACTCGTCAGGTACGTGGCGTAGGCGTTCACAAGGGCACCGACAGCGTCATCCGCGTAGTCGTTACATCCGATGAGGTACGACACGAGAACGAGCGGGTAGGCGGTCGGATCGGTCAGGGTGCGGTCGATAGCTACAGCCATGTCGGTGGCCGAACGGCCTTCGACACGCGGTGACAATGCAACGACTGCGGCCGCACCTTCTGGAGTGTGGCCAACCCATGTGTCTCCAACTTTGATGTTGGCAGTTCCGAGGTCTCCGGCCTTGGACGCGTCAGCGTAACCGATAGTTCCGGTTCCGTTGGTGACAGCGTCAACAACGCCCGAGGTACCAGAAGCGCCTTCACCGGTCGAGTAGGGGAATGCATCCCCAACTTCGCCATCCCAGATGTCTCCAGCGTTTTTGCTGAGGTAGTCCGTGAAATTCTTGGTAGTTCCCGAGTCATCAGAACGGTGAACCGCGGTGATGGCCAGGTCGGGGAAGGTCACGTCCGGGTTGTCCGCAGCGATTGCTGCGTCGTTCCAGTTGGTGATGTCTCCCTTGAAGATTCCCGCGATTGTTGCCGGCGCGAGGTTGAGTGCATCAACTCCGTCGACGTTGAAGATGACAGCGATTGGCGAGACATAGACAGGCACCTCGAAATAGCCAGCATCAGCGACACAGAGCGGTGAGGCCATAGCGAGTTCTTCGTCCGAAAGTGACGAGTCCGTACCGGCAAATTCAACGGCACCGGCGAAGAACGACTCGCGACCCGCGCCTGAACCACTGGGGTCGTAATTGACCGTAACACCGTCATTGGCCGTCTGGAATTCGGCGATCCATGCCTCCTGAGCGGTTCCGGCCGATGATGCTCCGGCACCGTTGAGGGTTCCGGTGAGAGCGGTAGGAGTACCCTCGTCGGCGGGTTCGTTCGCGGCACAACCCGCGAGGGTTAGTGCAACGAGTGCGACAGCACTTGCGACTTTTACTGGATTGAACATTGTTTTCGTTCGACCTTTCGATTTATCGGGACTTCTAATTTTACATATTTAAACAGAATGTTTTCTGTTTGGTTATACGCAACCAGTCAAGAATGAACAGCATGTGGGCTACGGGTGTCCGCAGCCTTAATCCTCGAGGTCGTTGTCCGACCAATCGCCCGTTGTGAGGTAGCTGACCTTTGACGAGATATCGACAACGTGGTCGGCGATGCGCTCGAAATACCGGCTTGCAAGAGTGACGTCCACCGTGTGAACCGCCTTTTCTTTCCACGTTTTGTCCAATACAACTTCGAACACCTCGCGATGAAGTTCATCGACACGGGCGTCCGCGGCCTGAATCGAGCGAGCCAAGTCAACTGACGTGTTCTTGAGCAACTTGATGAGCTTCTTGCACAGGCGGATATCGAGCCGTGCCATCTCGTCGAACGTGTCGGAGAGTGATTCGGGAATCGCCGAATCGGGAAAGCGGAATCGGGCTATGGTGGCGATGTGCGACGCAAGTGCACCCATTCGCTCAAGCGACGCAGAGATGCGCAGGGTCGAGACGAGGATGCGAAGGTCTCTCGCGACCGGGGCCTGCAACGCGAGAGTCCGAATGACGAGTTCATCCAGCGACAGAGCCTTTTCACTGACAAGTTCGGCGCCGACGAGGGCGCGATCTGCGGACTTCACGTCCGCCTCCAGCAGTGCTGTGGCGGCATCAGAAACGACGGTGAACACGGTATCGGCAATTTCAACAATTCGCTCTTGAACTGATTCCAACTCTTGGTCGAACATCTCGCGCATGGCAACC
Source organism: Actinomycetota bacterium (assembly GCA_009703545.1). GTDB lineage: Bacteria > Actinomycetota > Actinomycetes > Actinomycetales > Microbacteriaceae > MWH-TA3. Next base: position 11,097 of record WLFX01000006.1, on the reverse strand, counting down.
CTCTCCGTCAATCTTTCCAAGGAAACAGAGCGGGGTGAACTCCGCTCTAACAACTCGCTAACGCTCGGTTAAATAGGCCGTTCAATTGAACTAGCGTCCACGATACTCCGCCTATCGTCACCTACCCTAAAGGTAATGGTTACTCTCGACATCTTTATCCTCGTGGTCACGTTGGTCGGCCTCGTTGCTATTGCTGCGACCTACCTGTTTTTTCGGACCGTTCGAATTCGGCCGAAAGCCTCCGAAGCCGACGAATCTTTGACCGAAATCGCGTCGCGATTGATCAGTGTTCTGGCCACCGCCGGTTTCATTGCAGACGAGTCCCTGGCGGTACTTCGCGCAACAAACAGCGCCATAGCGCTCGGGTTGGTTTCAGGTCGCGTCATCCGAAGCAACGAGATTAGAAAGCTCGTCCGTCACGCAAAGGACTCCGATTCGACGCACGAAGTGAAGTTTGAACTCACGCTTGCGGCGGGCGGCGACGTTCGGTACTTGCACGCGAGAGCCGTATCGATCGGAAGTGGTTTCGTGCTGGTCCTCGTTGAGGACACCACCGATGAGCGGGACTTCGAGACTATCCGCCGCGACTTCATCGCCAATGTCACCCACGAAATTAAGACTCCCATCGGCGCCATTACTCTGCTCAGTGAGGCTATGGAAGGGGCTCTTGACAACCCTAAACAGATGCACAAGTTTGCCGATAGCCTTCGCCGCGAAGCGAGGCGATTGTCCAACCTCGTGACCGAGATTATTCAGTTGTCCCGCGTCGAATCATCCGACATTCTGTCGAGCGCCCGTCCCGTCAATATCGGCGCAGTCATCCGCGAAGCTCTCGAACGTACAATCGTCATCGCCGAGGCTAAAGGTATCGACATCAACGCCAAATTTCCCGACGACATCTTCGTCATGGGGGACGGGGAGCTTCTGACCGTAGCCGTGAAAAACCTTCTTGAGAACGCGATTCAATATTCAAACAAAAATCAACAGGTCGGCATCGGAGTCACCACTCGAAATGGACACGTCGACATCATCGTGACAGATCAGGGTGTCGGTATCCCCGCCGACGAACAATCCCGCGTATTTGAGCGGTTCTACCGAGTGGACGAATCCCGAGATCGCACGACGGGCGGAACTGGCCTCGGTCTCAGTCTCGTGAAACACATCAGCATGAGTCACCGCGGTGAGGTCACACTGTTTTCACAGCAGGGTGTTGGCTCAACATTTACCATCCGCCTGCCTAGGCTTGTAGACACTAGCGAGGAGAACACCAATGAGTAGTGTGCTCGTAGTCGAAGACGAACAATCCCTGCGGGAACCACTCGTGTACATCCTTCAGCGCGAAGGGTTCGATGTGCTCGAAGCCGTAGATGGACCGTCGGCGCTGATCCAGTGGCAAACCAACTCGCCCGATCTAATCCTGTTGGACCTGATGCTTCCGGGAATGAGCGGAGTCGACGTGTGTCGTGAAATCCGCACACGGTCCAATGTGCCCATCATCATGGTGACCGCCAAAGATTCCGAGGTCGACAAAGTGGTTGGTTTGGAAATTGGCGCGGATGACTACGTTGTCAAACCCTATTCAACTCGCGAACTGCTCGCACGTATCAAGGCTGTGCTGCGTCGAGGCGTGGTGTCGGATTCGAACGAGACACGATCTGTTCTCGAAGCTGGTCCAGTCCGCCTTGACACCGAACGCCACGCGGTCACGGTCAATGGTCAACCCGTGACGCTGCCTCTCAAGGAATTTGAGTTACTGGAATATCTGATGGACAACACCAACCGAGTGTTGACGCGAGGGCAAATTATTGATCGTGTATGGGGATCGAACTATTACGGAGACACAAAGACGCTCGATGTCCACGTCAAGCGCATCCGAAGCAAAATCGAACCCGATCCCGCGAATCCGAAATTCATCATGACGGTTCGAGGTCTCGGCTACAAATTCGAAACCTAAGGAACTCGGCGCAACCACTCGTCAGTGAGGAATTTTTCCCTCACCAGCTGGGTGGCTCGGGAACGCTCAGCGGCGGTGATGACCCCGTCTCTCAGTCCATAGAGTTGACGGAACGTGTCGACCATCCTGTCGATGACCTCGGTGCGCGTCATGCCCGACTGGCTCTTGATGGGGTCCACCCGCTTCGCCGCGCTCGTGACTCCTTTATCGCTCAGTTTCTCTCGACCGATGCGCAACACCTGCATCATCGCGTTGGCGTCGATGTCGTATGCCATCGTGACGTGGTGCAATACTGCGCCGTTCCCGAGCCTCTTCTGAGCCGCGCCGCCGATTTTGCCCAAAGGGCTCGCGATGTCATTCAGTGGCTTGTACTCTGCCGCGATACCGATGGAGTTCAGTGCCTGCAGAACCCAATCGTCGAGGAAAGCGTAAGAGTCGGCAAACGACATGCCGCGGACAAGATCAGCGGGGGCGTAAATCGAGTAGGTGATGGTATTGCCGGGCTCGATAAACATCGCACCGCCGCCGCTCACGCGGCGAAATACTCCGACACCACGCGAAGTGGCTTCGTCTAGATCGACCTCATTGCGAAGAGATTGGAAGGACCCGATAATCACTGCTTTTTCGTTCCACTCCCAGAATCGCAACGTCGGCCCGCGACGGCCCGCACCTACTTCTTCTGTCAAGACCTGGTCGAGCGCCATGTGTTCGGCTGCCGACAGCGGCTCAGGCGCGAGAAACTCCCAGTCGTATTCTGCAAACGATCGCGCATCCGCAATAGCTCGTCGGACGGCTGTTGCGACGGCTTCGGGATGAACGCCGAGCATGACAACATCATCTGGGAGGGAGTCCCGAACCCGGCGCGCGATTTCGCCAGCATCAGAGGTAACAGGAAGTCCCTCGATTGCACGAGTCATTGCGTCGAGGGCCTCGTCGGGTTCGAGAAAGAAGTCTCCAGAGATGATGACATCGACGAGGTGGCCGTCGCGTTCCTCGGCTTCGACGATAATCAGTTTTCCGCCGGGAACCTTGTATTCACCCTTCATATCGAGGCGGAGTCGACATACAAGTGGTTGGTTCCGCGGAGTGTGGACATGCGCCCCATTTTATGCGGTGCGGTGGAACCAACATCGCCTGTTTAGGATGAGAGACATGGTTGGTCGTCGAAAGCGTAGTGAACGTGAACCGAGACCCTCAATGTTTCGCGCTTTGTCAAACCGAAACTTCCGCGTCTGGATAATCGGTGCGCTGCTGTCCAACATCGGCGGATGGGGGCAGCGAGCCGCGCAGGACTGGCTTGTCCTCACCGAACTCACCAACGACGATGCTGTTGCGCTGGGAATAAGTCTTGCTCTTCAGTTCGGACCGATCTTGATTCTCGGCCCGTTCGTTGGGCCGTTCATCGACCGTTTTCCCGGGCGGACCATCATCCTCTGGGCAGCGGTGATGGAAACCCTGTTCGGTGTTGTTCTCGGTATCGCCGTTTTGGCCGGTATCGCCAACCTCGGGCTCGTTTATGCTCTTGCGCTGGGACTCGGCATCATTCAATCAATCGAAACGCCTGCCCGCCAAATCTTTGTCAACGAGCTTGTCAGTAAAGACACCGTTTCCAACGCCATCGGGCTCAACTCAACGATGTTCAACACCTCGCGACTCATCGGGCCGGCGTTGGCTGGGATCGGCATCTCGGCAGCGGGGACGGGTTGGACAATTCTTGCCGCTGGACTCATGTTCTCCTCGGCGGTTGTGTCTATTTCGTTGCTGCGCCGCAATGAGTTGCACGCGGTACCTAAAGCGCCAAAAGAACGAGGCCAATTCCGAGCTGGGCTCTCCTACATCCGATCCCGCAAAGACCTCGTTGTTGTGCTCACTATGTTGTTCCTCGTCGGCGCGCTCGTGTTCAACTTTGGGATTTTCTCCAGCACCATGGCGGTCATCGAATTCGGACTCGGCGCGCACGATTACGGATTCATCATGTCGGCTCTGGCCGTGGGATCGCTCGGTGGTGCTCTGCTTGTGACTCGAAGCTCGCGGCCCCGACTTTCGGTCATCACCATGGCCGCCGCATCGATTGCCATCGGAGGGTTGGCTGCTGCCCTGGCTCCGACCGTAACAACTTTTGTTGTGCTGTATCCGATTTTGGGATTCGGCGGGGTTCTCATGGTGGCAACAATCAACAGCTATATCCAAACCACAACAGACGAAATATATCGTGGACGGGTAATGGCCATTTTCTCCACCCTGCTCGTCGGCGCGACGCTGATTGGCTCGCCTCTCGCGGGTTGGGTCTCGAACGCATTCGGTCCACGGTGGGCGATTGGCGTTGCAGCACTGGGTGGTCTCGTTGCGGCAATTATCGCGGTCGTGTGGATGCGCAGCTCCCACAACATCTCGACGATGGACACCGTTCGATCTGCCTTCACTCGGTCGTCGACAGATCAGTCCGACACCGCCACCCAGTTGATTACCCTCACGGAGCGCGGGCCCTAGCGCGCTAAACCCGCCAAATAACCTGAACTCGCGCACCAAACCGCCTAGAATAGCGGCGTGGACGCAACTGACAAGCGAATTATCGAACAACTCCGCGAGAATGCGCGCGCTGGATACGCCGAAATCGGCGATGTTGTGGGACTGTCAGCAAGCGCGGTGAAACGACGCGTCGACCGTCTCGTTGACTCAGGGGCCATCCGCGGTTTCACCGTCAACGTAGACCCGGCCGCTGAAGGCATCGGCGTCGAGGCCTACGTTGAACTGTATTGTCGCGGGACGGTTTCGCCCGATGATCTTCGGAAACTCCTCCACGGCGTTCCCGAGGTGGTCTATGCGGGAACAGTCTCCGGTCAGGCCGACGCGATTGTGCACATGCGCGCCTCGTCAATTCCGGCATTGGAGGCAGCGCTCGAAAAGGTTCGCAATGCTCCGAATGTCGACCACACACGTTCGTCCATCATGTTGTCCCGACTCGTTCATCGTCGAATTCTCTGAAAAATGTTCTGACATGTGCTCTCCGCAGGGTTAGTGACGCGAGAATGGACACATGCGAATCGGAGTCCTCACTTCAGGCGGCGACGCCCCTGGTCTCAACGCCGTCATCCGTGGCGCTGTACTCAACGGTGAACGTCATTACGGAATGTCCTTCATTGGCATCAGAGACGGGTGGCGCGGACTGGTCAACGCCGACTTTCAAAAACTTGAACGCGCGGATGTCAAGGGCATCGGCAAGTTGGGCGGGACGATACTCGGTTCGTCTCGAACGAATCCATTCGAAGACAATGGCGGTATCGACCGCATCAATCAGGTCATGGCAGACGCTGGCATGGATGGTTTGTTGGTCATCGGCGGTGAGGGAACTCTCGCGGCGGCGAATCGACTGTCCGAGGCAGGCATAAAAATTGTTGGTGTCCCCAAGACAGTCGACAACGATCTTTCTGCCACCGATTACACATTCGGTTTTGATACAGCGGTGAACATTGCCACCGACTCCATGGATCGCCTTCGTACGACCGGTGACTCTCACCACCGATGCATGGTCGCGGAAGTCATGGGGCGTCACGTGGGTTGGATCGCTCTTCATTCGGGAATGGCGGCGGGTGCCCACGCAATCCTGATTCCCGAGCGCAAAACGTCTCTGGACGAAATTGTTGGTTGGGTCAAATCCGCCTACGAGCGCGGTCGAGCACCACTCGTGTGCGTTGCGGAAGGGTTCTTATTGGACACGATGGACGACGCACACAGCGAGCGGGGGCTCGATGCGTTCGGTCGACCTCGACTTGGCGGAATCGGCGAAATGCTCGCTCCGCTTATCGAAGAGGCGACAGGCATCGAGACTCGTGCAACGACGCTCGGTCATATCCAACGCGGTGGGACTCCGTCGGCGTTCGACAGAGTTCTCGCCACCCGCTTTGGAATGAATGCAGTCCGCGTGATCTCCGAGGGCGGCTGGGGAGCGCTGGTGGCCCTTCGTGGGACCGACATTGTGACCACTACCTTCGAATCAGCACTCGGCCAACTCAAAACTGTCCCTGACGCTCGTTGGTCGGAGGCCGCACTGTTGTTTGGTTAGGCGTCTCTAAATTCCAACAACGCGTCAATGAGCGCCTCGTTGCTGCGTTCCGCCGCTGTGTGTGACACTGCCAAACCTGCCTGCTGCGCGTCAAACGCCGTGCGGGGGCCGATACAAATGACGGCAGTTGATTCCGGTATCGGACTGAGTTGCTCGGCAAGTTGTCGCGCGACACTCCCCGAACTGACGAGGATTGCGGTGATATCCCCCGAATGAACTCGAGTGCGCACGTCTGCCGAGACCGGGACTCCGACTGTTCGGTACGCAGACACAAAGGTCGCATTGATTCCGCGTTCATCAAATCCCTCAGCGAGAATGGGTTCCGATGTTTCCGAATGCGGAACAAGAATCGTGGATTCGATAAAGCCTGTGGGTAGGGCGTTGATGAACCCGCGAGGCGAATTATCGGTTGGGGGAACAAAATCTACTCGAATATTCGCAAACGACAGCGCTTGGGCCGTAGTTTCACCAATAGCGGCCACACGAGTGCTCTCGGGTATTTCGACCTTGTGGTGTTGTAGGACGTCAACGGTCGTTGCGCTAGTCAAGACGATCCAGTCGTACGATCCCGCAGCGAGAGCGTCAAATTCCGTTTCAAGAGCGCTGGCGTCATCCGCAGAGGCAAAGTTGACGACAGGAGCAACGACCGTTCGCGCACCAAGCGTCGTGAGGAGGTTTGTGATGTCCTCTGCGAATCGTCCACCGCGCGGAATCAGCACCGTCTGGTCGCCGAGTCGGCGAATCACCGGGATGCTTGCCGTTGGGCTCACCTCGCGAATTGCAAAATCAGTCATCCCCAAATACCGCCCATGCGATTGAACTGACGACAATGACTCCGAGGATTCCTGCACCGACCAACCATGGCACGGGGTTTGCCTGAAAAGAACCCGCGACACGTTCGCTCACAATTTTGCGTTGTCGCGACAGGTCAAGTTTGTTCTCGAGTTCGGCAACAGACTTCTGGAATTGTTTGCGTCGCGCTTCGATGTCGGCGGCGATTTTCTGACGCTCATTTGCCATCGGGAGTCCCCTTCCCCACGTTTCGGAAATCCTTCGCAATTTGGTCGACCGATTCGAACGGAGAAAAACCTTTGCGAATCGACGCGACACCCAGCGCGATGAATGCGATGCCGCCGACCAACGCGGCAGCAGCAACAGTGAGCGCAGCTACCCATGCCGGCATGAACTCGGCCAAACCGAGAATGAGGGCGACAACGAGCATCGTCATGAACATTGATACCAGCGTCACACCCAGCGTCACCCAGCCAATGCCAATACCGGCGGCACGCAACTTTCCCGCAAATTCGGATTGAAGCAAGCGAATTTCAGCACGAACCAGGTCACTGAGCTCGCGCGGCAAATCAGCCAGCAACCGAAAAAAACCACGCGTTTTCGCGTCTTTCGCCATAAGCGTTTACTTCTTCGGTTTAGAGGTGGGTGAAGACGGAGTCGTCTTCCGTGACGCTGACGTAGCCGCCGGCTTTCGCGCCGGGGTTGCGCGTTTAGGTGGCGATTTGACCGATCGGGCTGCCTCGACGCGCTCGGCGATTTTTTTCACGTTTACCGAAACAGCGGACGCAACTTCGGGCGCGTTCTCCTTGACAAATTCTGTCGCGGCGGAAATCTGTTCCTGCACTCGCGGGTCGTTCCACACCTTGAGTGCTGCGTTCTTCATCTGATTGTAGCGAGCACGTCCATCGCGAGTGCCGAGGACATAGCCAATACCGAGACCGAGTACCAAAAGAATTTTCCCACGCACTGTAAACCCCCTTGTATGCCATTGAGATTACATAGCCTAACCCTGATTAGCGACGGCAAAAACCGATTGAGCAAGTTTTATTTGGTAGGCGGCGGGTGTGTTACCAAATCGTCACGCGCTCGGCCGGGTCGAGCCACATCGGATCGCCTGACGTAACACCGAATGTTTCGTGGAAAACGTCTAAGTTTCTGACAATCTGGTTGCACCGAAACTCGGGCGGAGAGTGTGGATCAATCGCGAGAAGCCTGAGTGCTTCTTCGTCACGTGCGGATTGCCGCCACGCCTGAGCCCATGACAGGAAAAATCTTTCCGCACCCGTCATCCCGTCGACGACTGGGGGCTCGCCTCCGTTCAATGACAGCACGTAGGCTTTCCACGCGATGCCCAGCCCGCCGAGGTCACCGATGTTTTCGCCGATTGTCAATTCACCGTTGACCGTGTGACCCGGAAGCGCTCGAGGTTCCAGCGCGTTGTACTGGTCAATTAGCGCCTTGGTGCGTTCCGTGAATCGCTCGCGGTCGACATCACTCCACCAATTTGACAAGCGCCCATCACCGTCAAACTCACTTCCCTGGTCATCAAAACCGTGCCCGAGCTCGTGACCGATGACGGCACCGATTGCACCATAGTTCGCTGCAGCGTCGCGCTCAGCGACAAAGAACGGATACTGGAGAATTGCGGCGGGAAACACGATTTCGTTGAAGCCGGGGTTGTAATACGCGTTCACCGTTTGGGGCAACATGAACCATTCGTCACGATCGAGTGGCTTTCCAATCTTGCCCAATTCGCGCGCGAAATCGAATCGCGCAATGGCGAACATGTTTCCCACGAGGTCGTCAACCGTCACGTGAACCGGCGAATAATCGCGCCAACGAACCGGATAGCCAATCTTGGGCGTGAATTTATCAAGCTTTTCGAGCGCGCGCGTCTTCGTCTCGTTACTCATCCATTCCAGGTTCGAAATCGACTCGCGATAGGCCTCAATGAGGTTCGCGATGAGCAGGTCCATCTGGGTCTTCGCCGACGGCGGGAAGTGTCGCTCAACATAGAGTTTTCCCACCGCTTCGCCAAGCCCGCCCTCGACAAAACCGACTCCTCGCTTCCAGCGGTCGCGCAGTTGGGGAGTTCCCGACAGGGTCGTTCCATAGAACGCAAAGTTCTCGTCGACGAATTCGGTCGACAGGTAGGGAGCGAGCCCGTGGATGACTTGCCAGCGCAACCAGTCGGTCAGTGACTCGAGTTCGGAGGATTCGAGGATCGCGCGGGCGCCTTCAATGAACGATGGCTCCCGAACGACAACTTCGTTAAAGACGCCGTCCGCTACACCAAGTGCATCGCGCCACGGCGCGGCGATCGGGCCAAGCGACGTGGCGAACTCGTCCCATCCCACGAGATTGTAGGTCGCATGGGTGTCGCGCGTCTTCACGTTGTCCCAGTGGACGGCCGCAAACTTCTCTTCGATTGAATAGACACGCGCCGCACGGTCTGCGGCATCAGAAAAGCCAGAAATCGCAAACATTCTTTCGAGGTGCCCTCGGTACGCCTCTCGAATCGACGCGAAGGTCTCATCGCGGAAATACGATTCGTCAGGCAGGCCAATTCCACTCTGTTCGACGAAGACGAGGTAACGCTCTGGGTCGCCTGGATCGTTGTCGACCCACATCGACACGAACGAGCCGATACCGTCTCGCTCGAATTCACCCAGCGCTGACATGAACTCGGCCAGGCCTTCCACGCCCTCGATTCGGCGCAGGAGGGGCTTCAAGGGTGAAGCGCCGAGTGCGTTCACCGCGTCAACATTCATGAAACTCGTATAGAGGTCGCCAACCTTGCGGGCCTCTGTGCCATCAGCCGCCGACTGACACTCCTCGATAATCTCGCGGACGGCCTTTTCGGCCTCTTCGGCAAGAACGTGGAACGACCCGTACCGGGCGCGATCCTCGGGGATTGGCGTCCTCTCAATCCAGCGCTCGTTAATGTGGCGGTATAAATCATCGGCGGGACGAATCGCATCGTCGCGTTCGTCGATTTCAATTCCAGACGGTGTCATGGCCACTCCTGTTGATGGGCGTTATTAGTTGAGCAGACCGAACTGTTCCGCTTGCTTGGTCGGGCCCGCCACCAAGACTTCGTCGAATTCAGCGACGATAGTGTCACTATCGGCGTTGACCCAGTTTCCTTTGCCCCTCTTGACCGCCATGACCGTCACGCCGTAATTTTTCCGAATTTCGGAATCCCCGAGGCGGGTTCCGATGATGTGTTGGTTTGCCGTTGTTTTGATGATGGCGTAGGTCTCATCGACTTCGATGAAGTCCGTCGATCCCTTAACTTGATGGGCGACGCGGCGACCCATGTCATTTTCAGGGTAGACCACGTGGTGAACACCCACCTGCTCCAAGATTTCGCCGTGTTCGCGTGACGTGGCTTTTGCCCAAATCTCTTTGACACCGATTTTGGTGAGGTAAGCGGCGGTCAAGATACTCGCGAGAATGTCGGAGCCGATCGCAATGACACACACGTCGTATTCCTTAACATTCAGTTGTTCCAGTGCTTCGTTGACCCCGGGGTCAACGCGGACGACCTTCGTCAACAATCCGTTATGACGCTGGACGCGATCCTCGTCGGTCTCTATCCCCAGCACCTCAATTCCGATCTCGACAAGTTCAACCGCGAGTGCACTTCCAAAACGGCCGAGCCCAAAGACGGCGACGTTGCGGACGTTTTTTCGCGGACCAGTAGTTATGCGCTTAACCAAGGATGGGCCTCTCTTTCGGGAACTCGTACAGTTTAGGGCGGTGAGTCAAGAGGAGAGCGGTGCTCAGTGTCAGCGGCCCGAGACGGCCGACAATCATGAGCAACATGAGGTTGATGAGCGCGGGGTCGGACAGATTTGCGGTGATACCAGTGGACAAACCCACCGTTCCAAACGCACTGATGACTTCAAAGATGATCCGATCGGTACTTTCATTCGTGGTCAACTGCATCAGAATCGTCGAGAACGCAATGTAAGCAACCGCCAATAGAGCAATCGTGATCGCTTGACGGTGGACCGATCGAGAGAGGCGCTTTCCAAAGATGTTGACGGCCGAATCGCCCTTCAGTTCGGTCCACACGATGAACGCAAGGACGGCGAACGTCGTGACCTTGATTCCACCCGCCGTTCCTGCCGGGCCAGCACCAATGAACATGAGCGCGTCCATTCCCAACCAGGTTTCGGGATTCATCGCACCGATGTCGACCGAGTTAAACCCCGCGGTACGCGTCTGCACCGATTGGAAAAAAGCCGCCAGGATTTTAGTTGCAGGGTCAAGCGGGCCTAGG
>WLFX01000059.1 GCA_009703545.1 Actinomycetota bacterium | reverse complement strand
TCGCGACCAGAACCTCCCGCATCCGTCCCGAAGCGAGTGCAGAAAGCGAAAGAACAATGCAGAAATTTGATGCCATTGACGCCGCGTCGCTTCGTAGCGACATCCCCGACTTCCGCGTCGGCGACACGGTGAAGGTTCACGTAAACATTATTGAAGGTAATCGCAGCCGAATCCAGGTTTTCCAAGGTGTGGTTATCGGCCGTAACGGTCACGGAATTGGCGAGACGTTCAACGTTCGCAAAATCTCGTTCCAGGTCGGCGTCGAGCGTAAGTTTCCGGTCCACTCGCCGGTCATCGACCACATCGAGCTCGTCAGCCGAGGTGACGTTCGTCGCGCCAAGCTCTACTACTTACGCGCACTTCGCGGCAAGAAGGCAAAAATCCGCGAAAAGCGCGACTCCTAAGTTTTCGCACGTCCAATATGAGCCCGTCACGTTCTGTGATGGGCTCATATTCTTTGGTCGTAGAATTGCCCAACCAACACTTCCGACCGCTACTCTAAGGACCACATGCCAAAAACCTTTGTCAAAGGCCTTTTGGGATTCCTCAAGGATTTGGTCATCATCGTTGCGGCGGCCTTGCTTATTTCGTTCGTTGTCAAAACGTTTCTGTTCCGCTCTTTTTTTATCCCCTCGGCCTCAATGGAAAACACACTCATTGTGGATGACCGCATCATTGTCAACGAGCTGGTTCCTGATGTTTTTCCCCTCCAGCACGGCGATGTCGTGGTGTTTAGTGACCCGGGTGGTTGGTTGCCGAATTACGATTCGCCCGAACCCGACCTCGTCACCGCCGCCCTTGACCTCATTGCGACAGTCGTCGGTTTCGGTGGCTCGGATTCCCAAGACCATCTCGTCAAACGCCTGATTGGACTGCCGGGTGATCGCGTCGTATGTTGCGATGCGAAGGGGTTGTTACAGGTCAACGGTAAATCCGTGAACGAGCCGTATATCGTCACATCGCCGCATCACGAGGCATCCAGTGGAATGAAATTCGACGTTACGGTCCCCGCTGACTCGCTCTGGGTCATGGGGGACAATCGTTACGACTCGGCTGATTCGCGCTATAACCAGGACAAGCCGGGGAACGGTTTCGTCCCTCTCGACAAGGTAGTTGGCCGAGCAGTCCTCGTGTCGTGGCCAATTTCTCACTGGGCATGGCTCGACAATCACGCGGGTAATTTCGCGAATGCCGAGTGACCCGACTCTCGACCTCGAACGCGAGTTGCTCGCGAAGGGTAGTGGGGTTGTCGTCGGTGTCGACGAGGTCGGACGCGGTGCAGTGGCGGGTCCCGTTGTCGTCGGGATAGCGGTGATTCGCACGGCGAGGGATTTCCCCGTCGGTTTGCGCGATTCAAAACTGATTGCCGCATCGAAGCGCGAGAAATTGATGCAGCCCGTCGCCGACTGGGTGGACGCGATTGCCACAGGCGAAGCAACTGCAGCCGAGATCGACGAGTTTGGAATCATCTCAGCGCTTGCACGCGCGGCGGAGCGGGCGTTTGCGACTCTCACCATCGACGGTCACGACCTGGCCGGGGCATCAGTTATTTTGGACGGCTCACACAATTGGTTGAAGGCGTCTCTGTTGCCGCCGGTCGACATCATGGTGCGCACCAAGGCCGACCGAGATTGCGCGGTGGTCGCGGCCGCGTCGGTCTGGGCGAAGGTCTATCGAGACCGGCTTATGGTTGATTTGGCCGGCGAGGACGACACCTACGGCTGGGCGTCGAACAAGGGATACGGCAGCGAAAGGCATTTCGATGCGATTCGCGCCCACGGGGCGACCAACTTCCATCGTCGAACCTGGCTGTCCTCGGTATGGGCCGTGGCGCCGAAAGAATAGAATGAATCTCTATGAACGACGATGACCTTGACGCCTACGATCGCGACGCCGAACTGCAACTGTTCCGCGAATACCGCGACGTTGTTGGGCAGTTCTCGTATGTCGTCGAAACCGAACGGCGCTTTTACCTTGCGAACGAAGTCCAGCAGGTCGTCAAAGAGTCAGGCAACGATTTCTATTTCGAATTGACGCTCAACGATGTGTGGGTGTGGGATGTCTATCGAGCCGACCGTTTCGTGAAGTCGGTCAAGATTTTGACCTTCAAAGACATCAATGTCGAAGAAACTGGCAAAAAGGAACTCAAGTTGCCGCGTGACCTCGCAATTGGTGACAACTAAGCGTTTCGCACACCGCCTCGCCGCGTTGAGTTTTCCACGGTTCGGTTCCTCACCCATTCGACCCGTCCTCACCTGTCCGACCCTGTTGGGGGAGGAACAATGGCACTCAAAGACGAACTCGGACGATGGGGTGAAACCATCGCGGGCGATTTTCTCATCGCTAACGGGTACGACGTGCTCGATCGTGGGTGGCGCTGCCGTCACGGTGAAATCGATATCGTCGCGCGCAACGGACAAACCGTCGCTTTTGTCGAGGTCAAAACCCGAAGGAACCGGCGATTTGGGCATCCGCTCGAGGCGATAACCCCGGCCAAGTTTGCACGTTTGCGGGTTCTTGCGGGGGAGTGGTGCCGTGTTCACCGAGTGCACGCCGGAACGGTTCGAATCGATGCCATCGGCATAATCGGTGATGGAATCACGGTCGGCAACCTCGAACATCGAGTTGGGGTTATGGAATGACCGTCGGTCGAACCCAGTCAATCGCGCTGTCCGGATTGTCGGGACATCTCGTCGACATCGAGGCCGACATTGCGTCGGGGTTGCCTGCACTCGTTCTTATCGGCTTGCCCGATGCCTCGCTCGGTGAATCGAAAGACCGCGTTCGCAGTGCCGTCGCCAACTCGGGATGTGCGATGCCGCCCACTCGCGTGACGGTGAACCTATCGCCCGCGAGTCTGCCGAAACAAGGCAGTGGATTCGACCTCGCCATCGCGTTGGCGATTCTGGCGGGGACGAGGGATGTGCCAGCAGAATCGGTCGCCTCGTGCGTTCACATTGGCGAACTGGCCCTCGACGGGCGGATCCGACCCGTTGCGGGGGTCCTGCCCGCAGTTGTGGCCGCTCGCGAAGCCGGGGCGAGGCGCATCATGGTTCCGGCGGGAAATCGGACCGAAGCGGAACTCGTGCCGGACATCGAGGTCATCCCCGTGGCAAGCCTCGCCCACGCTCTTCGTGAGCATGGCACCGACATCGCGGTGTCAGATGTTGATGCCATTGAACCGCCGCGCGATTCCGAGCCGCTTTCGCCGACGCGAGACCTGTCGGACATCGTGGGGCAACCCGACGTCGTTGAAGCACTCGTCACCGCGGCGGCGGGCGGCCACCACATGTTTTTGCTAGGACCACCAGGAGCGGGAAAAACAATGTTGGCGGAACGGCTCGTCGACATTTTGCCCGATCTGGACGCCCGTGACGCACTAGAGGTGACCAGCATTGCGTCTCTTGCCCGACTCGCACAGATGCGGCAGCTGGTCACGCGCCCGCCGTTCATCGCGCCACATCACACAGCGACGGCCGTTGCAATCGTGGGCGGCGGATCGGGGGTTATTCGCCCGGGGGCAGTTTCGCGCGCAAGTCGTGGCGTTCTCTTTCTCGACGAGGCTCCAGAGTTCGCCACGACCGTCCTCGACGCGCTTCGACAGCCACTCGAGTCGGGTGACATCGTGATCCATCGCGCAAACTACAGCGCGCGCTTTCCGGCTCGGGTTCAATTGGTCCTCGCCGCAAATCCCTGCCCGTGCGGGAACGCCGGTGTTGCTGACTCGACGTGTGTGTGCACCCCCGACCGACGACGACGCTACTTGGCGCGATTATCCGGCCCCATCCTCGACCGAATCGACATTCACGTACCCGTTTCGCGGGTGTCCCGTGCTCACCTGTTTGATAACACCTCGCCACGGATGACGACCGCCCATGCGCGCGAACGAGTTGTGGCGGCGCGGGCGATGGCCAATGACCGTTGGGGCCGCGACCTCCCTGAGGCGACCGAACTTCGCTCGGGTAAGTTTCGTCTCGCTCCCGTTGTCGTTCGCGCGCTTGACGCCGCACTCGACCGCGGTGCCGTCACCATGCGCGGCTATGACCGAGTCCTTCGCATTGCCTGGACCTTGGCAGATTGCGATGGTTCACCCATGCCAACCGCCGACCACATCGGTCGTGCGGTGTACCTACGACAAGGAGTTCATGCATGACAACGACCTGGAATCTTTCCGACACCGACATCGACCGCGCGATGGTGCCCGTGCGACCAGACGGTGACGCGGGAGACCGGCGCGACGCGTTCGCGGAAGTCGCGTGGGGATTTCTGACCGAGCCGGGCGATCGCGTCGCTGGTGCACTGATTCGCCAATGGGGCGCTGCGGAAGCACTCGCTCGAATCCTCTCGCGGCCCGCTGCCTCCACCCTCGCGAATGACGATCTGTCAGGGACTGAGGTCGCCGACGCTCTCGCTCGATGGGAGCCGCGCATGGACGCCCCCGCCCTCTTTCGTTCCTTGTCGACCGCGGTGTCGGTCGGCGCGACGGTGGTCCGGACTATCGACAAGGAGTGGCCATCTGGTCTCAATGACCTTGCCGATCACGGGCCGCGAGTCGTGTGGTGTCGCGGCGACGTTCACGCATTACCCGGTCGGGAGAACGCTGTCGCGATCGTCGGCGCTCGCGCGTCGACGGGTTACGGCGAACACGTCGCGATGGATTTTGCTGCTGGCCTCACGTCGCGAGGATTCACGATTGTGTCGGGCGGCGCATACGGAATCGACGGGATGGCACATCGCGCAACGCTGGCGTGTGGCGGCTCGACGGTCGCTGTGCTCGCCGGTGGGATCGACCAGTTGTATCCGGCGGGGCACGACGAACTTTTGCGACGAATCATCGCGAGCGGAGCCGTGATCAGCGAGGTGAGTCCCGGTGGCGCACCAACTCGTTGGAGATTTCTGCAGCGAAATAGGTTGATTGCCGCGATGGCGGGCGTGACCGTTGTCATCGAGGCGGGATACCGCAGTGGCTCGCTCAACACCGCGACCCACGCCCGAGACCTCGACCGACCGATCGGCGTCGTGCCCGGCCCAATCACCAGCGGTGCTAGCGCGGGGTGTCACCGATTACTGCGCACCAATCCCGCGACGACTCTCGTCACCACCGTCGCCGAGGTCGCGGAATTGTTCGGCATTGACGCCAACGGGGAACGATTCGACGCCCGCGATTCTGACACCGTCATTCGCGTTCTCGATTCACTGTCGTCGTCGAAACCGCGCATGGTCGAGGCGGTTGCGGCGAAGGCGGGAATCGATGTGACCACGGTCACGGCTACTCTCGGTTCGCTCGAGGCCGAGGGGCGGGCGGTTCGCTCACGTGACGGATGGGTGCACCGCACGATAGCGGCGGGAAAAGCCCAAAAGACAGGTTCGTGACGGTAATCTGGCGCCATGCTCGAGTCGGACACCGCGTCGCACGTCATCGCTCACATTTCCGACACCCACCTGCTCGGCGGCGGCCGAAAACTTTTCTCAACTGTTGACGTCGCGTCGAACCTCACCCGGGTTCTTGACCGCCTTCGGGCGGGGGATCAGAAAATCGACGCACTTGTATTCACCGGTGACCTCGCCGACATTGCCGAAGTCGACGCCTACCGCTGGTTACGCGGACAAGTGGAACCAGCCGCCGCTGAATTAGGCGCCGAACTCGTCTGGGTGATGGGCAATCACGACGAGCGGGCGGCATATTCGCGAGAACTATTCGACGACGAAAGTGATGGCGTTCAGGATCGTGTCTACAACGTCGGCGGCCTCCGCATTATTTCCCTCGACACGTCAGTCCCCGGCTACCACCATGGCGCACTCTCGGAAGAACAGCGCGTGTGGCTTGCACAGGAATTGGCGACACCGGCACCGCACGGCACGGTACTCGCGATGCACCACCCACCGCTCGTCGCGCACAGCCCACTCGTGAGGCTGATCGAGTTCGAAGAGATGTCGCTTCTCGAACCCATTGTGCGTGGCTCAGACGTTCGCGCCGTCCTGGCAGGTCACTTGCACTACTCGGCGTTCGGCAACTTCGCCGGTGTTCCCGTGTCGGTCGCGAGTGCTACGTGTTACACGGTTGACGTGGGCGCCGACAAGTCACTTCTCCTCAGCGCCGTCGATGGAGCACAATCAATTCAACTCATCCACCTCTACGGCGACGCGGTGGTGACGTCAGTCGTTCCGGCCCAGATCTACGAGCATATTTCGGGCTATCCAGCGACGTTACGCGCGATGGTAGATACCATGTCTTTCGCTGAACTTCGCGAGATGATTTCCAGTAAAACGTCCGATTTCAATTCCGCGGAACGCGAGCAGTCCGCCGACCTTTAGCCGAAC
>WLFX01000058.1 GCA_009703545.1 Actinomycetota bacterium | reverse complement strand
TGAGAGACCGATTCTGGGGTCAGGCTTCGTCGGATGGTGGCCGAGTTGGGATCCGTGGTTTGCGATTCATTCGGTCGAGGGCCTGCCTATGTCTCAGGCTCACAATGTGTGGCTTGATATCGCAATGCAAAGCGGGTTTGTCGGTGTCATGTTGTTCGCCGTCACGCTCGTCCTCGCCCTCTGGTATCTGTGGCGAACATTTGTGCAATCACCCCTGTCGGTGGCGTCCGTGCCGTTTCTAATCCTGTGTGCCCTGACAGTTCAGTCACTGACCGAGAGCCGCCTTCTGCATGAGTGGGGTTTCGTCAGCTTCATTACCTGTGCAATCGTCGCGGAGCGCATTCGGGTTGGAACTATCGAGAAACTTTAATACTTCCGCGTTGGAACGATTGAGTCCACGACGTGG
Source organism: Actinomycetota bacterium (assembly GCA_009703545.1). GTDB lineage: Bacteria > Actinomycetota > Actinomycetes > Actinomycetales > Microbacteriaceae > MWH-TA3. The sequence goes on along the minus strand of WLFX01000058.1, from coordinate 6,040 downwards.
AGTTCGATTTGGCGTTACCCTTTGGCCAGCCGTATTTACCCTTAGCTCCATTTTTTGAGAGATACGCCTGCCACAGCGCGTCAGGTATTGCGAAAGCACCCTCAGATCCATGGACGATTGTGCCGCCCTCGAAGGATTGTTTAGATCCTCGAAACCCGTCTCTTCCTTTGTAATCCGTGGCATCGCTCGTCGGGACGCCCAAATATCCCGACATCCCCCCCGCGACCCGAAGTGCCCTCAGAGTTTCCGTGGGGATGAGAACGCCCTTTGCGGACCCAACCTTGACGACACGACCTGCCGAATACAGTTGCCACAGCGTTCCGTCCGTCCGGACGGGATCGGCAAGTGGCCAGCCGACCACTTCGACTCCACCAACATCCTCGAGAGCGGCCGCGAGGGAATCGGCGACAAGATAGGCCGCGTCGTTCTTCTCATAAACAGTTCCGTTTTCAAACTGTTGGATTCGACCGGTTCCGAACGTCCCGAAAGTTCGGGTCTCGGCTGCGCTGAGTGGGAGACCCCACGGACTGTGTATCCCTCCGTTTGCCTGCAAATACTCTCCGATGGCACCATCGAGAACAAGGAACACGTCGCTCGGACTTGACACGACGTATCCCCCGGCAAATTGTTGCTCGCACTTGCCGTCGGTGCAGGACGCGTCACCCGTCGGCCACCCGAGCGAACCGCTTGGTCCACCCTCCTCGCTGTAATAGGCAAAAATGCTGTTAAGAACAACGAACGTCGCGTCTGTCGGGTCACGGTAAATATATCCATTGACAAATTTCTGGCGAGTGCCGTCTCCGTTCACACCGCCATTGACTGTTTCCGTAGGCCTGGAAATCGGTCCAAGTGAACCACTAATTCCACCTACCGCTTGATACTTGATCGCGATCGGGCCCGTTATGTACTTCAGCCCCGCGGTGATGTTCCAGGTTGCCACCGCGTTGTCATAATCGGCAGAGCAGGTGTTTGCGGTCTCGGTGCACGACGAATCATCAATCAAGGCCCCCCAGTCACTCGTAATGGCGTTGCCTTGGTCCGCAATCTCTGCGGAGAGGTTTGCGTGGGCGTCAAACCAGGAGGTGTAATACTCCCAGAAATTGCTGTTCCCATAACTGGAACAGCTGTCTCCAATCCCCGTGAGGTTCGCGAGCGCCGCGTCGTTCGGCGTATACGGCGTGTAAATGTACAGCGCGTGTGTCGCGAGGTTCTGTATCTTCACGGGCTTTGTGCCACAACGTGCATTGGGATGGTAAAGAATTGGCGATCTGACCCCAACCGGCTTGGATTTATAAAACGAACTAGCGGGTTCGGTGTAGCGCTTCAACTGCGATGCTGCCGAGTAGACCTGGTTGTAGAACCCAAAATACTTTGCGTCACACGGAGCGGTATCGGGGCATGCGTACCCCGTTGCAATTTTGAGTTTGTCGGCGGTTGGGTTGAAGTTGGTGATCAACCCTTGTTCTTTTTGCAGCAGGACGAGAATCACCTTCGCGCTGATGTTGCACGCGCTTTGAACCTTGTAAATGATCTGGGCCGCCGTTTCATTCTTTGCACCGGCGTAGCTCTCGCAGAGAGGGTCAAGGCCATCACCCTGAACCGACGTCGCCTCCCGCGTGAAGGTGTCTTGGGTGTATACCGACAGACAGAGGTTGAGTGAACCGCACTGTCTAACCTTCTTCGACAAGAACGCTTGTATTTCTTGCACAGTCATTGCGTTCTGATCAAAGAATTGGTCATCCGAGATGATGTCTCCCGCTATGAAGTCCTTCCCCGACAGCGTCAACGCATTCGCCGAAGTGGGTATCGACAACCCCGCGGCGACGGTGACCGTCGTCGCTATGGCGGCGAATACTCGCTTCCAGAAATTGGACACGACTCAAACCCCTTTACACAGGTGTAATTCGAGTGTATGTGACCCCATTGGGAAATCCGCGGAAGCGGAAGAGCCGTCGTGACCCCGAGCGAGTTGGTTAGCATGGGGTGCGTGAGTAGCCTCAACCCAGCGACGAGCATCGGAATTGTGACGGTGTCATTCCGATCAAGCGACGCTATCCGCAATTTGTTAGCGTCGATCCCTGGCTCCACCTCTCATCCCGTTGACGTCGTCGTCGTCGACAATGTCCCTGGTGGTGACGAGCAACTTGCGGCGGCATTGAGAGGCTCAACTGCGCGCATTGTGCGACGACCCGACAATCCTGGATATGGTGGCGGAATCAACGCTGGCGTCGCAACTCTGAATCCTGATATTGACTGGATTTTCGTCGTCAACCCCGATCTCAGGCTGGATTCGGGGTCGCTCGACGAACTTGTGCGTGTCGGGAAAGGTGATTCAACCATCGGGGCACTGGGGCCGCGCATTCGCGATCAGAATGGCACCGTCTACCCGTCTGCGCGCGCGATTCCCTCGCTGAGGCTGGGGATTGGCCACGCGCTCTTAGGAGACCTCGCGCCGGCCAATCCGTGGACTCGCCGGTATCACGCCGCCGCCGACTATGCCACCGAGCGCGACGCCGGGTGGCTCAGTGGCGCGTGTATCCTCGTGCGGCGAGCAGCATTCGATGGGGTTGGCGGATTTGATGACGGGTTTTTCATGTATTTTGAGGACGTCGACCTGGGTTTCCGACTGGGACTGAGCGGTTGGCGCAATGTGTTTGTTCCGAGCGCATCGGTGGAGCACGAGGGCGGGCATTCGACCCGACAGCACTCCACGTCCATGATTGATGCGCATCACGTCAGTGCTCGGCGTTGGGTCGGTAAACGCTATCCGGGAATCGCGTGGTGGCCAGTCCGTTTCATCGTGGCGGTCGGGCTTCGCATTCGCAAGTCGGCGAAAACACGTCAACGTTAGCTGTCGAGAAGTCCCAAAAGATACGAGCCGTAGCCGCTCTTTTCGAGAGGTCCTGCAATCGTCGCAAGTTGGTCCGACGTGATCCACCCTTGTCGCCACGCGATTTCCTCTGGGCAGGCAATTTTTGCACCGGTTCGGCGTTCCACCGCGCGAACATATTCCGACGCATCCATCATCGAGTCGATTGTTCCCGTGTCAAACCACATTGTTCCCGCATCGAGCACACTGACACGAAGGCGTCCGTCGCGCAGATAGTGCTCGCTCACGGACGTGATTTCCAGTTCACCACGCAGGCTGGGCTTAATTCCCTTCGCCACATCAACGACATCGGGGCCATAAAAGTAGACACCGGGAATCGCAAATCGAGACTTTGGCTTCTGTGGTTTCTCTTCAATAGAAAGCGCGGTGCCGTCGGCGTCGAACTCGATAACGCCGTATCGCTCGGGGTCAGGAACGGGATACGCGAAAATGTGGCCGCCCTCGAAATTCGTCGCATCGGGAAGCGCACTCTCGAAACCAGACCCGTGAAAAATATTGTCTCCAAGCGCTAACGCCACAGAGTCACCCGAGATAAACGATTCGCCAATGATGAAGGCTTGCGCCAGTCCATCGGGGCTCGGCTGTATAGCAAACTCGATTCGCATTCCCCACGCAGAGCCGTCACCGAGCAATGCCCGAAACAAATCAGCGTGTTCGGGAGCAGTGATAACCAACACTTCGCGCACTCCGGCGGTCATCAATGTCGACAATGGGTAGTACACCATTGGTTTGTCATAAATCGGGATGAGTTGTTTGGAATTCCCAAGGGTAATCGGCCAGAGCCGGGAACCCGTTCCTCCGGCCAGAATGATACCTTTCATCGTCCCTCCCATTTCGGCAACGAACCCGCCGCACGAGCGTCGGCGAGGGACGGAGCAGAGGTGTCTTTGTCGGACAACACGGGCTCGATTCCGGCCGGAAAGACCAGGGCAATGTCGGCATCGAGCGGGTTGATGCCGTGTTCGCGATCCGGGCGGTGAATGTCCGTGACCAGGTAGGTGACGGTCGTCAGGTCGTCCAACGCAATAAAGGCGTGCCCCAATCCTGGTTCTATGAGAATTGCGTCGTGATTTTCGCTGTCCAGCGTCACGCCTTCCCATTGACCAAATGTCGGCGAGCCATCACGGATGTCCACCACGAAGTCGATTATGGAACCGGTCAGGGGCATCACATATTTCGCTTGACCTGGTGGCACATCCGCATAATGAATACCTCGAACAACACCGCGAGACGATCGCGAAATGTTCGCTTGAATCGGATTAAACCGAATGCCTGTCGCAGCCTCAAGCTGGTCTGCTCGGAACCATTCAGAAAATGAACCACGCGCATCTCCGAAAATTTGTGGGGTAATGCGCCACGCACCCGCGATGCGTAATGGTTGAATGTCCACGTGACCATAGTAACGACAGCGGGTTAAGCGATGAAGACGACCACCGTGATCCTCGACCAAGTGGTCGCACCTGTCCCTGGCGGTATTGGGCGATATGCGCTTAATCTTGTTCGCGCCCTCACAGCAACGGTGGATGGCGGCCGGTCGCTTGTCGGATTTGTCCCCCGAGTTTCACATGACACGGTTCGCCAACTCGAGGGATTCATTCCATTGCTCGAGGGCATCGATATCTCACCATTTCCGCGAGCAGTTCTCGCACGCGCGTGGGAGCGCGGAGTGGCTGTGCCGAAGCGCGACGTCACCTATTCGCCTAGCCTTTTTGCGCCACTCGCCGAACACGGTCGGCACATTGTCACGATTCATGACGCTGTGCCGTGGAGCCATCCCGAAACGTTGACGGCGCGCGGTGCGCGGTGGCACCGCGCCATGGGTGAACGCGCTCGACGTTTCGCCGACATCGTTGTCGTCCCAACGGACGCCGTCGCAACACGGCTTTCGAATTTCTTGTCGCTTGGTGATCGCATTCGTGTCATCGGTGGTGCGGCGACACCCGACCTGGTCGTGCCCGTCGATTCCGAGAGCCGCAGGTCTGCCCTGGGTCTTCCGGACGTGTACATCACGTTTGTGGGCACCCTTGAACCGCGCAAGGGGCTCGAGCAACTCCTCATCGCGCTAGCGCGAATGGAGGGTCTTTCGATTGCAGTCATTGGACCCCACGGTTGGGGAGGAGTCCGCGTCAACGACCTCGTCACCCGCACAGGAATTTCCCCGCATCGAGTCCACGCACTCGGTCGACTCGGCGATGCCGATCTCGCCGCCGTCCTTTCCGCTTCTCGAGGACTTGTCGTGCCTTCTATCGAGGAAGGCTTCGGACTCCCCGTGCTCGAAGCGATGTCGTTGGGCGTCCCGGTCATCCATTCGACCGCCGAAGCACTCCGCGAGGTTGCTGGTCATTCTGCTATTGCCGTTGACGTGCACGGTGAAAACGGAACCATCAAGCTCGCTGAAGCCCTGACGGGTTTGGATGACGAAACACTTCGACGTGACCTTGCCTCACGCGGAAAAGCCCGTGCCGCCCAGTTCTCTTGGGACGCAAGCGCCGCTCGACTCGCGTCGGTGTTCGACGAACTGACTTAGACACCCCACACTGCGCGATGAGCCGCGAGGCATGCGGACCAGGTGAACTGAGCAGCTCGAGTCACAGCGGCCACTCCCAAAGAGGTTCGTCGTGACGCGTCTGCCAACAGTTCGGTCAACGCACGTCCGATTCCCTCCGGCGTCGTGTCCGAATATGCCACGGCGTCTCCGCCAACCTCGGGGAGCGACAACGAGCGCGACGTCAGCACAGGCGCACCACAGGACATCGCCTCGATAACGGGTAAACCAAACCCTTCTCCTTCGCTGGGATATGCGACCAGAACTGCTCCTCCTAGAAATGCCGGCAGATCGTCGAGCGGGATGTATCCGAGGTGTCGTACGTCATACCCATTGTCGACAGCGCGGGCGATAGCACCTACCACCGCCCTGTCCCAACCCGGTGCCCCAGCCAGAAGCAGGCTCGGTCGTTTCACCATGTCACGTGTGGCGAGTTGGAACCCCTCAATAAGGGGCACAACGTTTTTGCGTGGCTCAATCGTGCCGAGGAACGCAATCCATGACGACACTCCGTTTGCCTGCGCGAACGTCGCAACAGCACGAGGCGTCGGCGGGTGGAACGTGTCGCGATCGACTCCGTGGAACGCCACCGTGATGCGATCGTC